>JAMPXQ010000073.1 GCA_023701075.1 Candidatus Woesearchaeota archaeon | reverse complement strand
TCAATGATATGATTGATATTATCTGTGATTTAGGATACACATGGTCTGTGACAACAAATGCATCAATGTGTAAAAGATATGACTTTTCAATTGATAAGCATAAAGATTCCTTAAAAAGCATAAGGATAAGTCTGGATGGCGGCACAGAAGAAACACATGACTATATCAGGAGAAAAGGGTCTTTTAAAGAAGTCGTTGCAGGTTCGAAGCATTTCAAATCTAAAGGAATAAAACTGCTATTAGGGTTGACGATAAATTCAAGAAATATCAACGAAGTGCCTCAATTTATCAAGCTCGCTCAAAAACTGAAGGCTGATGGGATTGGATTTGGTGCAATCATCCCGACAGGATATAATCTGAACCTGCAGCCTACATGGGAGCAAAAAATGCAGGTGTATAAATATATTCTGGAGCTTAGAAAGACATCAAAAATCAAGATTGCAACAACTAGTTCACTATATGCGCCAACTGGTGCAGATGAATTCTGCAAAAATATCAATGAACATAAGCCTGCAATCAATTCATATGGGGATTATATCTTCTGTTGTGATACAATAGGTAGAGGTGCTGTGTTAGGTTCATTAAAAAAAGAGTCTTTTTCAAAACTATTTAAAAAAGGGGAAGAGAAAGCACTATGGCTTAAAGAAGAAAGGAGAAAAAGGATACTTTCAAAAGACTTTTTTACCGGATTTAATTCATGCCATTTCTGTAATTTACTCTTAGAAAAGCAAATTATAAAACAGAAAGAATACCAAACTGAAAACAAGAATCTATCAATCATCAAATCTGAAGAGATAAGTTTAGAAGACAGATTAAAGAAAATTATTTAAAGATTCTAACTAATGTATAGCTTGTTCATGAAAAAAGTACTAGTTCTCTATATCATCTTGTTTTTAATGATTTTAAATAGTGCAAGTTCTTTAGTGACTATTAAGTACGCTTTTGATAAAAATAATATCTATTCTATAGGATACACTTGTCATAATAATCTATGTACACAAGGGAATGTCAATCAGAATCCTTGGGGATACACCCCTGTTTCGCCAGCATCAACAAATGGTCAATTGACTATAAATTACATGAATTTTCCAGATTTGCAAGCACAATCTCAAAATTCTTATATGGTCACTTTTTTTTATTCGCCAGGATATTTAGCTAAATATCACAGAATTACTACTTTTCCCTGTTCAAATTGTGTGAATCCAACAACTATTAATATGCAATTTCCAAAAGCAACCAATTGTTTATCAGAAGTAGGAAACATCCAATATCAAAACAATATCTATAATGACCAACCATTGGTAATACAAGTTCCAGCAGCATTGAGTGCAGATACATCGGCTGCATTTGGATGCACTGATTGTATTGTACCCTATACACCACAACCTTATATCTCTTATTATCAAGTTAGCACAGATATTATCCTTAATATCAAAAATAGTGCTAATACTAACGTCCATACTCAGAATGTTCAAAAAAATATTTTATGGAGTTCCACCGAATCCGTCCAGTTCTCCCAGTGGCTCCCACCGGCAGCAGATACATACACAATCTCAGTAACAACTCACGTCACAGACGACCAGTGCGCAAACGTCATAGATGATTCAGCAAGTAATAGTGTAACTGTATGGCCGCATTATCCTAAGAATGAGTGCTGGACAGAAGTTCAGGGCCTTCAGGTATTGGATCAAGGAACGGCAAAATATGTAGGAGAGCCTATTACAATCAGGTTCCAGAAGAGGAGCCAATATGCGCCTAATTATGATCCATGGGAGACGCAGTATGACCAGCAGAAAAAGAAGATAGCTACAGAAGCAAAAATCTATCTGGGGTATGGAAGTGCATTTGATCTGCAGAAGACACAGATAATCCAGCCATCAGGTACTTGGGGAACTTATGAGACAGTGGATGTTACGTTCACTCCGACAAAGGGAGGAGAATTGAAGATAAGGGCATCCGGCACAGGATCAGACACTGTCTGCACCGGAAAGCAAAATACAGGTGCATCAGCGGATATAGATATAGTGATAAACGAATGCCATCCGGGAGAAACCAGGTCTTGTTATACTGGTGCTGCAGGCACAGCAGGTATAGGCGTATGCAAAGCTGGGACAGAGGCATGCGGAGCAGATCTCAGATGGTCAGGAAATTGTGCAGGGCAAATAATCCCTTCAGTTGACTCAGTCTGCGATAGCATAGATACAGATTGCGACGGAAAAGACGGCTCAAACACAAAGATATGTGCATGTACTGACGGAGCAAAGCTGGCCTGTACATCATTTGAAAAGAGAGGAGAATGCGGAAAAGTGATGGTCACATGCACAAACGGCCTTTGGGGAGAATGTCCGTCAAAGATATCAGATGAAGCATGTTATGATTCAAATAATCTGGATGAGGACTGCGACGGCTTCCCCAACTGCCAGGATGCAGAATGCATAGGGAAGCAGGCAGAGATATGCAGCGATTCAGCGAATGTAGATGAAGACTGCGACGGCTATCCAAACTGCATGGATACATCAGACTGCTCATCAGTGATAGTGAACTTCATGAACATCTGCACAGGTTCCTGTGTCGCAGGCCATTTCGATAAGAATCTTAGAGCATCAGACGGCTGTGAATTTAGTTGTGTAGAGACTAATGGTGGCATTGAGATATGCGACGGATTAGACAATGATTGTGATGATGACGTTGATGAAGATGTGTTGATAAGGTATTATAATGATACAGATGGCGATGGCTTCGGAAATAAAGACGAATACCTTGAAGCATGTTCACCACCTAAGAATTATGTCCTTGATAAACGAGATTGCGATGATGAAGCTCCAAAAATAAATCCTAATGCGACAGATATATGCGAAGCACAGATGATTGATGAAAACTGTGATGGTGTTCAAAATTGTCCTTGCATTGCAGGTACGCCAATCGCTTGCAAAACTGAAGGTGTCTGCGCCACATATCATCTGACATGCGGCATGGACGGAAAAATACCTGCTTGTGATTACACGGGCATTTCCGGCTACGAGGCATCAGAGACACTGTGCGACGGGAAAGACAATGATTGTGACGGCAAGCCCGATGCATATGACAATCTGGACTGCTGTTCAATTGACCAGGTTTCAAAGGCTTGCAGCATAGACTGCTGGGACGGTTCAAGTGCAGCAGGCAAAGCAGAGTGCGTAAATTTCAAGTGGGGCGCATGTAACGCAGATTGTCCGGCAAGAGAAGGCGAGATAAAGATTGATTTCCCTAAAAATGGAGAAGAGTATAAGACTTGCGGGACAGACAAGTCAATGGCAATAGCTTACACTGGCCCAAGCGAGTGCCAATATCGGTCGAACAGCAATCCTTATTTCACTCTCAATCCTGATAGCAGCCTTAAAGCAGCTTTAGGAGAGAACAGGCTCATAGTTAAATGCGGAGAATTACAGGCAGAATCAAAATTCACCCTTGTGAAAGAGACGTGTACGGTGATTGAGCCGACAGAAAATCCGGATATAATGGTAGAGAATGGGCTCTCACAGGATATACTGGACATGGCAGAGAATACTCCTGCAGAGCATGAGCTGTCATATTCATATGATGGGGATAGCACGACAATCATAAATTCGATAATTCCACAGGAAGAGATGGGAAAATCATCGTTCTATCTGAACATCCCTAAATGCCTCACACCATATCTGGATGACTTGGAATTCGAGCTGGAGCCTGACGAGATAATAAATCCGGATCCTTTGGTTGCATGGCATTTTGCGACAGTGAATGAGAGAGTAGACCTAAGCTACAAGATAAAGAAGAAGATAGATGAGAAATGCTTAAAGGAGATACAGGGACTGCCAATACTTGACAGGATAAATGTTGAGAAGCCAACTTCATTCAAAGGATTCCTCATACCTATTATTGTGTTCTTGGTGGCGGGTGTTGTGTTCATGTTCCTCCAGAAGCGTGAGCAGTCAGCAGTGCATGAGCTAAGTGAAGAAGAGTCAGAGAAAGCAGGCATATTGGCAGGCTGGAACATGATGCTAAAGAGGGTAAAAAAAGAGAAATTCAAGACAAAAGACCAGGCAGACAGTTACATGAGGGCGCTTGGTGTAGATGATAAAGAACGTGAATGGGTCTTATCCAAGCTTTGAGATAATTTTTGAGTAGTAGAGTAATATTTAATAATCAATCAGAGTTCTAGATAATGCATCTATGGGGCTATAGTGTAGCTTGGCTATCACTCAAGGCTGGGGGTCTTGAAACCCCGGTTCAAATCCGGGTAGCCCCGCATTTTTCATCATATTGGCTTTCAGAAGTGAGTTAACACAATTTCACGGAGTGAAGTGTCAAAACTAGATTTTTGACATTTGAAATTGTTTGCAATTTCATTGATTGTGTGAAGGATGTTTCCCACTAGGCTTTTTTAAAGGCTAGGTGGGAATCCGACATAGCCTCGCATTTCTTGACTATCTCAATTAATAATCTAAGAAACTAAAAAACTAAGAAAAAAATTATTGTCTTGCGCCAAGTTCCTTATCAATCATAAGCAGTGCTCCTTTATGCTCTCCGATCATCTTTAGTTTCTCTACTATCTCAGAGGCATTGGCTTCCTCTTCCACTTGCTCGGTCACAAACCATTGGAGTATGGCTATGGATGGATAATCTTTCTCGATTATTGCGGTCTCCATGATTGCACTGATCAAAGCAGATATTTTTTTCTCGTGCTTCAATGCGTCTTCGAATAATTCAAGTGGTGTTTTCCATTCATTTTTTGGTTTCTCGATGGCCAAGAGTTCAACAGCCTGTCCGCGTTCATTGAGGTATTCAAAGAATTTCATCGCGTGCTCTCTTTCTTCATTTGCCTGCTTATGCATCCATGCAGCCATGCCCTTCAGGTTCTTTGATGTGAGGTATGCTGCCATAGACAGGTAGATGTAGGAACTGCCTAATTCATGATTTATCTGTTCATTCATTTTTTTAAGTGTATTCATTGTATCACCTGATTATGATAACCCTGCCTGCTTAATAAATCTGCTCTTAAAGTGCATTTTGATGCTTCTTTAAATCAAGAAAGCAGAAACCTATATTATTTATGATGTAGATGAATGCTAGTAAATGCTAGCTTTCTTGATTGTAAAAACTGCGACTAGGAAAAGTGGTGTAAATCCAATCTACTTCTGGTGTCAGATAGCCATTTTTCAGCAGTTTTTTTAAATATATGTTAATGTTGCCAGCCAGGATGATTGGTGCGATGTGGCAAAGGATAGAAGGGGATAGCACGATATTCTATACTTTTGTCGATGAAGAATTAGTAGACATATTGGAATTATCCGCTGGACAGATGAATTACATCCTTGATCAAAGATATAATCTCTTAGAATACGCAGAAGGAGACATTACACGGGTTGTCCTGCAGACAGAAACATACGGAGATGTGCATTTATTCTGCTATGATGTTGAAGGGATGAGATTTTATTCTCAGCCGCAAGTTGGGATTCAAGAGACATCAAGAAATGGCCTGGTTGGAAAGCTCTTCTCGAATGCCTATGATTTTTTGAACCTGCCATGGAAAGAATATGCCAAGCCATGGGCATATGACTTCTTCATAACTATCTCGCATGCAGGACCATTTGGGGAAGGAGAAGGGAATGCAGTGGCAAAACACTATATGGGTCAATATGGTCTATTGAGTGGGATGGTTGTCAGTATCGGTGTAGAAGCGCTGATTCTGCTTAGCCTTGCATTGCCAAGCAAAAAACTTGGAAAAGTAGCATTCTATGCAGGGATGGGACTGCATGCTGTTGCAGGGACGACCTGGCTGTTCAATGATATGAACCTCGCATGGCCGCCTGCAGTGAATGTCATCATGGAGAACTTCATCTATGCAACGCACGTGTTCTATGATATATTCATAAATTAATCGACAGTGAAAAGTCTGTTGTCATGCACTTTGAAAAGTCCGATCCTTGCTCCGGCGTCCAGCCAACCATGGGCATAGTTCACTGCAGCAAACGCATTGACAAAGTCTCCTTTTGATTCAAAGTGATGGGCATCTGAATAATATCTTGAGGCCATATCAAAGAAATCTTCTGCCTGCTCTATTCTTTTTTCATCGAACTTGTCTTTGGCCATATCAAGCGCTTCTTTTGTTATCTTGAAATATTTTTTTAGTTTCTCTTTAGTTACTTCTTTCATGTCATTCCACCTTCTCAATTATCTCGATCATGGCATTTTCAATCTTTGCGCTCATATTATATCCTTCATCCCTGCAGATCCTTTTGAATTTTTCAGCGATTTTCTTGTCTATGGTGAAGTTCATCCGCTCTTTCGTCGTTGGCTTGTTCCTTCCTTGAGGAATCTTCAATGCTTCAAATAATGTCTTGTCTTTCATTGGTTCTTTTTGGATATTGTTTTGCATCATTTTTATCAATCGTATATATTTGTATATATGAGTGTGTATAAATAACTTTCGTTTTTTGTAAAAACAATTAATTAGTATACTTTTTAGTATACTAGAATACGAAAAAACAAAAAGCTTTATATATGTGTAATGCATTTAATTATATTAGAAATTATCAATACTTCGGGGGATTAAATGATAGATGACCTAAATAGAAGAATAGGACTCGTGCTCCTCTTTGTCTTGGGGATCACGACAGTTATCTTTGTAACTATGTTGCTATTCAATATCACAGATTATGGCATAACCATAGCATCCTTTGGTGCCACAGCCTTCATGGTGCTCTCAAGAAACAAGATCTCCAAAAGAAGGATTTTGGCATCTTATCTACTAGCGACAATAGTCGGATTTATTTTTTCAAAGTTCCCGACCAGTTCGCTCAATGCAGCTCTTGCTGCAGTTTCCTCTTTCATACTTATGACAATCTTCAGTGCACAGCATCCTCCGGCACTTGCCATGTCAGTTGCGGTGATGCTGAACAAATTTTCATTTTGGACTGATCTATTGATAGTGCTATGCATATTCTTCATAATCTTCATGGCATATATCCTAAAAGCATTCTGGAAACACCCGGAGAGAGTCTTATCTTTCGTCCAGATAGAGTCTGAGAAGATAAGATGGGATTTCTAAGGTTG
>JAMPXQ010000072.1 GCA_023701075.1 Candidatus Woesearchaeota archaeon | reverse complement strand
TGGAGCTGGAGAAACAGCACCAGCTCTTTGGTGCAATCAATGAGATAGATTTGTTTCTTCAGACTTTGGAATATTACCAGAATAATGCTGAATCAGAGAATCCGATAAGGCTTGCAAAGCCTCCTGAAGAGAAAAAAGGATTATTCACGACATTATTTGGAAAATTCTCACGACCTCAGTGATAATAGCTGATTCTTCCTGGAATAAATCATAAAGTTTATATTGTGACATATTTCTTCTGGTGGTATAAATAGGTGGGTGATATTTGCAATGGAATTCTATAAAGCAAGCATTAGACAGGTCTACAAAGAATTAGGTTCTTCTGAGAAAGGGCTGACCAGTAAAGAAGCGAAAGCCAGGCTGGAGAAATACGGACTGAACAAGATAGAAGCGAAAAAGAAGATATCGCCATTTCTCCTATTCATAGAACAGTTCAATGATCCTGTCATCTGGGTCCTTATAGGCGCACTTATCATCTCATCAATCATAGGTTATTATGAATACAAGGCAGGGAATGTGACGCTCCTTGAAGTCGCTACAGAATCCATTGTGATAGGTGCGATAGTCATCCTGAATGCAGTCATAGGTTTCGTCCAGGAATTTAGGGCTGAGAAAGCCATAGAAGCATTGAAGAGGCTGGCTTCACTCAAGGCAGTTGTCCTTAGGGATGGAAAACAGGTTGAAGTGAATGCAGAAGAGCTTGTCCCTGGAGACATAATCCTGATTACAGCAGGAGAGAAGATACCTGCAGATTCAAGGCTGATAACACTAAATAGCCTGCAGGCACAGGAAGCTGCGCTAACAGGAGAATCATTGCCTGTAAAAAAAGAGATAACTGAATACAAAGATAAGCTGCAGCTGGGAGACCAGAAGAACATGGTCTTTTCTGGCACAGTGATAAATGACGGAAAAGCGACTGCGATTGTCGTGAAGACCGGTATGGAGACTGAGATAGGAAAGATTGCAAGGCTCATAGAATCTGCTGAAGAGACAATGACTCCGCTCCAGGAAAAATTAGAGAAATTGGGGAAATTCCTGACATACTTGACACTTTCGATATGCGTATTGATATTTGCCGTCCTCTCATTCAGGGGAGTCAAGGTATTAGAAGCGCTCATAACTGCTGTCTCGCTTGCTGTTGCGGCAATCCCTGAAGGGCTTCCGGCTGTAGTCACAATCTCGCTCGCACTTGGCGTGCAGAGAATGATAAAGAAGAATGCACTCATAAGGAAACTTCCTTCTGTCGAGACTCTTGGAGGGACGACAGTCATCTGCACTGATAAGACCGGGACATTGACTAAGAATGAGATGACTGTAAGGAAATTATATGTCGATGATAAGACAATAGATATAACCGGAAGCGGTTATGCACCAGAAGGCGAATTCTCAAAAAAAACACAAGATGTTGAATTGCTATTGAAGATTGGGCTTTTGAATAATGATGCCAGGCTTGAGAAGACAGGCGATGGCTATAAGATAATAGGGGATCCTACCGAAGGCGCGCTCCTTGTGAGCGCTGAGAAATTCGGGCTGAGCCACCATGATCTTTTGGCAAAGCATCCGAGGACTGATGAGCTTCTGTTTGATTCAAAAAGGAAAAGGATGACTACTGTACATAAGATAGATGGGAAAACTTATGCTTATGTCAAAGGAGCCCCAGACATCATCCTGAACCTATGCACGCATATAATGATTGATGGGAAATCAAAGGCACTCGATAAATCAGCAAGAGAAAGGATACTGAAAGCCAATGATGAATTCAGCAAAGACGCCTTGAGAGTGCTTGGATTTGCATATAAAGAAGTAGAAGGAAAGGATTATGAAAGCAAATTAGTATTTGTCGGTCTCCAAGGAATGATAGATCCGCCAAGGGATGGAGTGAAAGAGTCTATACTAAAATGCAGGACTGCTGGCATTAAGGTAGTCATGATAACCGGAGATTATATGGGTACAGCAATGGCCATTGCAAAAGAACTTGGTATAGAAGGTAAATCAGTCCAAGGCCAGGATCTTGATAGCATTGATCTTGAAAAAGAAGTTGATAAGATTGGTGTCTACGCAAGGGTGGATCCAGAACATAAGATGAGGATAGTGGAAGCGCTCAAGAAAAAAGGGCATATTGTAGCTATGACCGGAGATGGTGTAAATGATGCACCTGCACTCAAAGCAGCTGATATAGGGATTGCTATGGGGATATCAGGCACTGATGTCGCAAAAGAATCCAGCCATATGATCCTCACAGACGACAATTTTACAAGCATTGTGAACGCTGTAGAAGAAGGGAGAGGCATATTTGATAACATAAAGAAATTCGTGCAGTATCTTCTCTCCAGCAATCTAGGTGAGATACTTGTGATATTCGTCGCAACATTATTTGGGATGCCGCTTCCTCTGCTTCCTACACAGATACTCTTTATGAATCTTCTTACAGACGGCCTTCCTGCAGTCGCATTAGGGGTCGACCCTGCTGCAAAAGACATAATGAAGAGGAAACCTAGGAAGACGGATGAAGGGATAATGACTAGAGCATTCTCAGTGAAAGTGTTCTATACAGGTATAATGATTGCAGCAGCAACACTATTTGTATTCTGGTACGCCATGAACTATAGGGGAGAGACTGTTGAACATGCAAGGACATTGGCATTCACTACATTGGTATTGCTCCAGTTCGTGAGGATCCATATAATAAGGAGCGAATATAACCTAGGGATGTTCTCAAACATGAAGCTTGTGCTTGCTGTCCTGATATCGATTGTACTACAGATAACAATAATATATACTGGCGTCGGAGAGCTTTTCTTTGAGACGACAGTCCTTGACATGATGGATTGGGTATTCATTGGCGCTGTCGGGATTGCACTATTCATATTGAGCAGCATGTTCAATAGGATCCTGGCAAAGATAGATATCCAAGGTGATTGATGTGGCAAAGATTGTAGTGATAGGCGGAGGGTTTGGAGGTCTTGAATCAGCATTCTATCTCAGGATGAGGCTGAAGAAAGATGCAGAGATAACATTGGTCTCTGATAAGCCTTATTTCCTTTTCAAGCCTAATCTCATCTATGTGCCATTCGGCTCCAATCCTGAAGACCTCAAGATTGATCTGGAGAAAGCCTGCAGGAAAAAGAACATCAGTTTTGTAAAGTCAAAGGTCACAGAGATAGATACGAAAAAAAAGATTGTCAAAGGAGAAGTAGAATTAGGCTATGATTATCTCATAATCTCTACCGGCGCAGGTATGAGCGAATCTGATATACCTGGACTCAAGGAATTCAGCCATAAGGTATGGACACCTATAGAGATGCTGGAACTCAGGAACTCGTTCTTTGAGATTATAAGCGAGGAGAAAAAGAAGAAAGTAGTGTTCTTGGTCCCTCCAAAGAACAGATGCTCCGGCCCATTATATGAGATGGCAATGATGCTTGATTCCTGGCTATGGAAGAAGAAATCAAGGAGATACGCTGAGATAATCTATACTACATATGAATCCGGCTATATCCAGGCATTCGGGCCAAGGCTCAATAAGGTTGTTGAAGATGAGTTTGAAGAGCGTCATATAAAAGGTCATAAAGGATACTATGTGAAAAGCATCGATGAAAAGAAGATATATTATGAGAATGGTGAAGAGATAGAATATGATATATTGATAACTTTCCCGCCTTATGAAGCTGCTGTGCATTTCAAAGGATTGCCGTGTGATGCGCAGGGATTCATAGATTGTGATTTTGAGACAAGGCAGGTCAAGAAGCATCCGGAGATCTACGTTGTCGGAGATGCAGGCAATTTCCCTATAAAACAGGCATACCTGGCGCTTCTTGAAGCAAATGCCGCTGCAGAGCATCTATCCTCAAAGATATTGAAAAAAGAGCCTAGATTCGTATTCAGCGCAACAAGCATGTGCGTCATGGAACAGT
This sequence comes from Candidatus Woesearchaeota archaeon, assembly GCA_023701075.1. Taxonomy (GTDB): domain Archaea; phylum Nanobdellota; class Nanobdellia; order Woesearchaeales; family GW2011-AR15; genus GW2011-AR15. The sequence goes on along the minus strand of JAMPXQ010000072.1, from coordinate 3,172 downwards.
TTGACAAGGCGACATTCGCGCAGGTCCCTCTGAAAGTAGTGGACAGCCATCCTGAAGTGGATGAATCAAAGATTGCAAGCTACAGGGTCGGCACATCTAAGATATGGCGGCTTGGGAAATGGATGCTTGGCGTATATCTGCCGTTTAGGTATAGGAACGGGAATCCTTTCCATGCAGGTCTTCCATGGAAACTAATGGATATAGGACTAAAGATAATGTCAAGGATCATGGCAAATTAGATTTTTGCTTGAATGTTGCAGAGAGATCGATAATATACTTTCCCTCTTCAAGTTTATAGACAAGAGGATTCTTTCCGAAAAGATTGACCAAGTCTAGTTCATATTTGCCTGGTTCTGTAATCCGTATCGACTCAAAATCAAGTATGACCGCATGTTCATGAGACTCCTCAGCACCTGCAAGTTCCAAGACATCTTTCTCTATCTGGATCTTTTGTTCTGTTGAAAGATTCACCTGGACCTTTTTCATCGCTTCAAGCTTTTCTTTCCTCACAAAAAAGAACAGCTTTGCGCCGCATTCACAGCCTGATAGGATGACATTGCTCCCATCATCATACAGTTTTCCGCATCTGACGCATTGGTGTGGCATAGTCTTGTTCTCCATTTGGGCTGATGAGCCAAGCGAATCAGTCCTTTCCTTGTTTTACCCACAAGGCTTTTTTTAAAAGCCTTGTTGATGTGGCATAGTCTTGTTCTCCCAAGTGATATTATTGATAATTATTATTCGCGATTATTTTTTCTTCTTTGATCCTGTCTTTGTCTCTTTCATGAGCAGCTGTATCTTCTCTGGATCCTTCTTTATCTCTTTGATTATGTTTGCCGGACCGACGACAGTGAAACCCTGCCTGTCTCCCAAAAGCACTTTCGCAAGGAATTTCCTTGCCCTGTTATAGACGCTTGTATCTTTCTCATCAGGTTCGATGACGCTGAGTTCAATCCCTGTGAACTTGCTGTCTATGTCTTCCATGGTCTTCTGGATGAGATCAGCCTCTTCCTGCTGCTTTAGCCTTCCTTCAAGAAGGATTATCTTCTCCTGTTTAACCAAGGACAGTATCTTTTTTATCCGCTCTTCTGGGCCAAGACTGCTAATCTGGCTATATGGAATGAACTGTAATGTCAGCATTTTTTACCTCTTTTTTATGCCATCTTGATAAGCTCATCATAGAACTCATCAAAATTTGTGCCGTATTTTGCAGATATCCCGACAACCTTATACTGTGGGAAAGCTGCCTCTATCTTTTTTTTGTCTGCGCGTTTCAGATCTATCTTGTTTGCGACAATCAGGACAGGGATGTTTCTCGCCTGAAGATTGCCTATGATGGTTATATTTACCTGGGAAAATGGATCTTTTGTGGCATCTATCACGACGATGACTGTATCCATGTCATCAAGCCATTTGATGGAATCGATTATGCCTTTTGTGGCTTCTTTGGCTCTCTGTTTAGCTTCTCCTTCCTGCATGCCATGCTTTAGGAAATCTTCATAATCCACCTTGGTTGCAATTCCTGGTGTATCGACAAGGTTGAAACTGAGCTCTTTTCCCTTGGATTTTATGGTTATCTGCTCTTTTATCTGAATCTCCCTGGTCTCATGAGCTATAGGAGAGACCTTGCCCATGTCTTCACCGAGCCAATCCTGGCAGATCCTGTTGGCAAGCGTTGTCTTCCCGCCATTAGGCGGCCCATAAAGACCAAGCTTCACTTGCTTCTTGCCTTTGAATAGTGACCTAAAGAATGTATTGAAGAACCTTTTTAGAATTTCTATCATACTTATCCTCATATTTTTGAAAGTATAAAAGCTTTTTGTTTTCAGTAAAATTTATATAGAAATGCTATCTTACCGCTGCTATGGGAGTAATCAATTCTCTTAGTGCTGATAAAGAGCCAAAGAAGGTCATCTTCACTGGCGTCAAGAAGCACCTGACTTTAAGGAACGCGCTTATCGCTGTCCTGATTTTCCTCTCTTACCTCATATTTTCAGACCTGATAAAGACCGTCCTTTTTGTCGCTATCCTTGTCCCTGCCGGAACATTCTCGATAAAGCTCACAAGGATAATCCCTAACGCAAACCTAGAAGTCATTGCTCCTTGTGCATTTTTCATCGGCTACCTGTTCGGCTGGCCAGCTGGAGTCTTTTATGGTGTCATTCTGGGAGCTTACATGTGGGCGACATATTATTCTATATCGCAATTCGTGATGCTTCATCTGCTCCTAAATGGGGTAGCTGCATTCCTAGGGTTTTTCTTAGAGAGCCATGGAATGGCATTTGCAGGAGCATATTATCTTGGACTGATTATCAGGGACGGACTGTTCTTCGTGCTTGGAGCCATGATGGGAAACCCTATGGAGAATACCATCCAGACATTATCATCAGTATTCACTCATCTCATCCTGCTTCCGACATTCATGATAATATTATACAATATCGCAGTGCTCTTCTAAGTATCTTCTCAGTGGAAAAGATTAAAAACAAAGTGTGTTTCTGCATAGGATAATGCCACGGTGGCACAATCCGGTACTGCGCAAGCCTGGAAAGCTTGTCCCTCACGGGATTCCCGGTTCAAATCCGGGCTGTGGCGTATTTTTTTAATGATTTTGTAACACATACCTTCTCGGATTTGAACATACAGTCACTTTGTTCCTGTACCCATTCGCTTCGCTCACTAGGGTGTTTTCACTTCGTTCTTACACCCATTCGCTTCGCTCACTAGGGTGTTTTCACTTCGTTCTTACACCCATTCGCTTCGCTCACTAGGGAATCCGGGCTGTAGCGTATTTTTCTCATAACATTTAATAAGAATCACTGATTTTTACATCCTGATAGAAAAAGCCAAGATCGCATAATCCGGTATTGCGGCAGTCTCGAATATATCAACTAGAGCGAACTGCTCCCTCACGGGATTCCCGGTTCAAATCCGGGTCTTGGCGTGTTTCATATTTTTTGTACATACCTTCTCGGATTTGAACATACAGTCACTTCTTTCCTGTACCCATTCGCTTCGCTCATTAGGGTGTTTTCACTTCGTTCTTACACCCATTCGCTTCGCTCATTAGGGTGTTTTCACTTCGTTCTTACACCCATTCGCTTCGCTCATTAGGGTGTTTTCACTTCGTTCTTACACCCATTCGCTTCGCTCATTAGGGTGTTTTCACTTC
>JAMPXQ010000071.1 GCA_023701075.1 Candidatus Woesearchaeota archaeon | reverse complement strand
TGACACGGAAATCATTGAACTCTTTCTCAAGCTTGCTATGGGCAATCTTGACTTCATTCAGATGGTTTATGACATCATTGAGCGCAAACGTAAGCCTTCTCACATCCTTGGACAAGTCATTTTGCTGCGTCTGCAGTTCAGGGCTTGGACTCGGTTTTGAGAAATTGTTCTCTTCTCCGAATATCTGTGCAGCCCGATTCACTGCATCTTCCCTGCTCCCTACAATATGATGCTTGGAGAGATCGACTGCCATCTGATTCAATTTTTGAACTTTCATTACATCCATCTTCTTAACCTCTTATCTCGTTTAATACATTCAGATTCTGCAGTGTATGCTCAAAATCCGGATCCATGTCATACACTTTCTTAAAATATGAGATTGCATAGTCTAAATCTTCATAAGTTTTTGTCTGGTAATAGAACCTGTTCGCATAGTTTATGGCGATATCATAATTGAAGTTTATGTTCCCTGGTTCAAGGGACAGCAGGATATCAAGCTGCTCTATGGCTTTTGAATATTCCTTGTTCCTGTTGTATAACAAGGCAAGATTGTTCCTAGCATTGACGTAATCCGGGTCTATCTGTAGCGCCGCAAGAAAGTGGTCCTCAGCTAGTAAAGGATTCTGGTCCTTATAGTAATAGCCGAGATTATTCAGGAGATACTTGTTCCCTGGTTCAACCTCAAGTCCTTTCTCATATGCAGATAAGGCAGCCGCACTTTGCCCATTCTTTATCATGAAGTCCCCTAGACTCCTGAAGAATTCCCCGTCAGGAACAATCTGCGCAAAAACACCTACCGCTAATACGATTCCGATGAATAGCAAAATCAGCTTTTTCACAATCATTTAAATGTCAAATTAGTATATAAAGATTGTGTTTTTTATACTAGTATAGATTTTTGTATATTATAATCCAACTATCATAACAAACCAAATCCTACTAAAGATATCCAAGCAAGAAACTTAATCAGCAAAACATCAATTTGATGGAAATAACGCTACAGGCTCAACAAAATAGTCTGACCTGAATTTATTTACGTGTTGACCTGCCCCTATGACGATTTCCGCGCCATATATATCTTTCACCCAGCCGACTTCATGCAGTGAAGCATTATTACCGACTTGTTTTGTTGTTAATATTCCACTGGCTGTATCAAAGACATTTACTTGAGCAAAGTTATAGTAATCATCGCCATCAGTATTGTAATTTCCAAAAAATGCAACTCTTCCATCTTGGCTCCATCTTGGATGCATGCCTGACCCAAGTTCAATTGGACTATATCCCTGCACTTTTGGTACTGAATAACTGGGTTCCATCCTTCGATAATCTAATTTTGGCATTCCAAGACCGCATGATTGAGTGATTTCTTGCATAGGAACAGATCCTAATGCATCATCGACATTTACCAAATTTACGACAAGATAACCGTCTTTATTACAAGCGTAGTATGCAAGATATCTGCCATCGAAAGAAAACTCAGCGCCATTCTGAAATGTTGATCCATCCAGATATTGTTGCTCGACCAAGACTTGTGTTTGAAAGTTATATCCTCCAAACAGGCCAATTGCGCTTGCCTGATGCTCCAAGCTTGGGTCCCATAATTCAACAGCAATCACACTTCCATCAGGAGAGATTTTTGCTCCAGTAATGGTCTGAAACCTTCTATCACATGCAAAATTTATATGGCTTATGCTTCCATCAATAAGTGAAAATTGATACAAATTGCTTTTATCCTCTTGTCTTTTTGTAAACAAGAAATAAGAATCATCAGGTGAGATTGCATGAATTGATCCTAATCCTTCAGCAACAATCTCCCAATTCTCTTCAAGCATATTCGCTCTGCAAATATTATATATGCTACTTTCTCCATCTGGAATCTGCTGGATGAAATAAATCTCTCTTCCGGAGTGAGACCAGAATAGTCCAGTATTATCAGGAATAAAACCTTCCATGCCTTCAGTCAAGTTTGTAACAAGCCTCTTCTCAAGATTACGGAAAGGATCCAGCAACAATAGTTTTTCATGAGTAGAAACAGCAACAAGGTTTTGATAAGGTCCCATGCTGACATTATTTAGGAATCTTCCATCATCAATATGACGGATTCTGAAATTATAGATTCGTTCATAATCCCTATAAAGTCTAACTTCATCTCCTGCCCAAAAGGCAACTGCATCACTTCTTGGAAGTTCAGATAATCCAGGAATAAAAGGAGAAAATGCAAGCCCGCCAAGAGTAAGTCCGCTAAGTTTCAAAAAATCCCTTCGTGTTAATTTTGACATAATTTAATCGTAAAATAAAGTAATATTTAAAGAAATTGGCTAGTACACAGATAACCTAATGAATTCAGTGTTGGATAAGCGAGCATTGATAGGTTTGGCCATCATTCTACGGATTTATCTCTTCAGATTATCATTGAAGATTTTTCTTGCTTAGGAATGTCAATCCAATCAAGAGTACGCAAAGATACATCAATAGCAACCACATCTCAGACCATATGAAATTGAGGTTGAATATCAAGAGCTTACGGAATGCTGCTGCAGCAATGACAAATGGATTATATGATGCTAAGAATGTCGCAAGCTTAGGCATCGTCTCAAGCGGTGTCACTGAATCGCTGAATAGGAAAAACCCAAGCGCCATGAAAGTCGTAGTCAAGATTGATGACTGCTCATTCCTAAGCAACAGAGCTGTTATCATGCCTAGACATGTAAATATCATGACCATAAGGATGACGAGTATGAGGAATGGGACAATTGAAGGTATCATATCTATCCTAAACCCGAAATGAGCGATCAGGCAGAGCACAGATATCTGGAACAAGACGACAAGGAGGTTGGTTAGGACAAGCCCGAATATGAATCTAAGTTTGTTCGTCGGTGTGATGAGATTCCTTGAGAATGCCTTTGAATTGATCTCGCTTAGGGTTATGATATTTGCAAAGAGTATGCTTATGAAGATGATTATTATTGCAAGCATCCCGGGAAAAGCTATCTTTATGTTCTCAAGATCAGGCAGCAGTGGTTCATAATTCCTAAGGATTGGCTTCACAAGCTTCTCTGCGTAAGCAGGATCCAGTTTCTTTAGATCCTTTAGGCTATCATTCAGCTCTTTTTGCGTCACGATCATCTTTTGGGTGGCTATATCTATCTTTTCAGCATAAACAGCTGAACTGTCTATATCTGAATCTATCATTATCTTGATGCTTGTTATGAGATTTACAGCCTTGTCTAATTCTTTTTTCTGCGCCCGTATTGTCTCATAATGTTCATATGTCTTGTTATCAAACGCAGCCAGGCTACTCTTAAAAGAATTGAGTGAATCTAAGACAAGAGGCATAAGGATGACAGCTTGTGGTTCCAAGCTTAAATTAAGGCTAGGAATTGAGATAGAACCATTCATCAAGGTGTAATTATAGCTGCTGAGGTTGATGGATGTCAGATTATTCTCCAGGATATAGCTAAGATTATGGAAGCTGCCATTGTAATAATATGCAGGCGGTAATAGTGGATATAATGAATTCAGTTCTGCTTCAAGCATATCTATCTCATGTGTCATCTCACTGAGGCTTTCATTATAATCCTCATAATTCATGTCCAGGTCAGAGCTCAGATTATCCATCCTGGATTGTATCATTATGACATCCAGATAGACTGGAGTGAAATCATCCCTAAGTTCAATGAGCCTCTCCCTTCTCTTTAGTATCTGCTCCCTGGTATTTATGCTCTCATTGACAAGGACAAAGATGTCATCATTCTTGCTATCGATATATACGACAATGTTTTGGATATTGGAGAATAATGTCTGGGCGCTCTCGATGCTTACCTTTTCAGCCTGCACCCCGAAGTAAGAAGAGATTGTATCGACAATCTTTGAAGAGATGACTTTCCTTGAATTATCGAAATAGAACACAATCGTTCCTGATGGCACCTCTCCGCCCATGAAACTGTCGCTGAATTCCAGGCAGATATGGTTGTTTTGCTTGGCAAGGTCATTCATGCATCCTTCTGCAGTATCATATTTCACGACTTCTGCATATGTGAAATTGGCGAATGCGCCCTGAAGTTTTTCGTAGTCTGAACTGACGACACCTATCCTGATATCATGTATTCCTTCACCTGAATAGGTAAATCCTATGAGGAGGATGAGCACCAATGGTCCTACGACAAGAAGAAGGAGAGAGCTGATATTCCTAAAAAGTATCTTGAAATTCTTTGAGAGCTCATTCATTGACGATCGCCTTGAATCTTTTCATCAGGTCAGTATGCTTCTCAAGCTTTAGTTCAGTCATCCTGCCTTTGTTAAGTATCCCAATCCTATTGCAGTTCTCCTGTATCTCCGAGAATATGTGGCTTATGACAAGGATTGTCTTCCCTCTTTTCCTTATGTCAGAGACTATATGCCAGAACTGCTCGACAAGAAGAGGGTCAAGCCCTGTTGTCGGTTCATCTAGTATCAGGAGTTCCGGATCATGCAGGAGTGAAATGGCAAAGTCAAGCCTTCTTTTCATCCCGCCGGAGATGTTTCCTGCTAGGGTATCTTTTGCATGCTCCAGTTTCACAGATTCCAGGATTTTCATGATGTCGTGCCGTGTAGGCCTGATACCATAAAGCCCTGCATAATACTGCATGTTCTCAAATATGGTTAATTTCTCATAGAACGCATTCTCCTGCGTAGTCAATCCTACAATCCTCTTTAGTTTCTCAGGATTGCCTGTTATGTCCTCGCCATTGAAAAAAACCGTGCCTTTGTCAGGGACATGCATGCCCAAAAGGATCTTGATGAGAGTGCTCTTCCCGCTCCCGGAAGGGCCGAGGAGGCCGAACATGTCGCCTTTATCAATCTCAAGCGTGAGATCATCGATTACCTTCTTCTTGCCAAATGACTTGCTTATATTAGAGAATTTTATCAGTCCCATCCCAGGGTTGTTAATAGGACGGGGTTTTTATAGGTTTGGCTAAATATCATGGAAGGTTTTTCTTCAATAGATATGAAAAGTTAGGTGGAGGCATTTCTTTTATCTTGCTAGCAGCATCCCATAACTTTTCAATATATTCAATGCCTTTTGGAGTAAATAAACTCCTATTATCCATCAAATCTTCCAAAAAGCCCATTACTCTCTCAGGATCGGTATAAAAGAACCGTTCGCAATATTTCATTAATCTATTGCCAAAGATATATCCATTTTCAAAATTATCTGCAGAGGTATTTTTTAACCCTCTTATTTCAGATTCAACAAAATCCAATCCTCCTTTTATAGACTTAGCATGATTTAATTGAGTAGTTCTTAAATATTTAACTCCTGTATCTATTATTGGTGTAGCATCATCCTCAGCAAATTGAAAATATAAATACTCTGTTTGATTTTCTAGGGTAACCCCAACTTCGATATCATAACCGTCTGCCCTTAGGAGTCTCTGCGCTTCCTTAAGAGATTTGTCATGATACTTTTTTTTGCCAGATAAGTTAATTTTAAAACTTTGGGCATGATTGAATGCAAGATTATATATCTCGGTAGATTCCTGTTGAACTTCTTGCTCAAGTCTCCACGAGACAGGTTTAAGATGCCAACTCATGCTTGGCCTATCACCTTTTGTTGGAGACGGTTCATAAAACAATGATCCAGAATAACCATAAGTTTTTTTCAAGATTGATTCAGCTAGAGAAATGGCATGTTTTGTGTATGCTTCTTCAGGTTCCATTCCTGAATTGAATGGACCAATCTCAAGAACAAGGTTTACCAATCTATCTGCTTGTTCGACATCAGCAGTATCTTGAAGAATCGCTAACCTAGAGCTTTTGTTAATTGGCTTAAATTCCCAACCTATTATCGGTCCGCCACTGCTCTTTCTATGCTTATTATAATCAATTTTACCTTTAACCTGATCTTCTTCTTCAAGTATCCTGATTGCTTGATTTATTGCACCTTCAGTATAGTCTTCCTGTGGCTCACGATTATATGCAGAGTAAGTACTGCTTCTAATCAAATCTACAAGCCGTTTCGCTTGTGAAGTATCAAGGTCAATTTTTTTGCTACCGATAGGTTCAAAACTAAAACCGAATTTTGGGCCTCCTCCTCCTTCAGGATTAAGCTCATAATCAAAGTTTCCGCCCATTGAATCTTCTTCCGCTATTATTCTTACGGCAAGGTTCATCGCTTCCTTTGAAGGTCTAATATCACTGGATTGACGCAGCATATTATATTCATAACTCCTAACTAGATTAACTAATCCTCTTGCTTCATTCATCAATGACGATTTTGCATTTTCACCAGTTAATCCGATTGTCCAAGAAACAAAAGGTCCATCTTTTTGATCATCTTTTGATTGAATTTTGATACTATATCCTAATTCATTAAGCCTTCTTTCTGCAAGGCTAACAGTATCTGATGAATAGGCAGATTCAATATTATATGTATATTGTGACTTTTGATGAGATATATCCGAATTTTGTAAAATAAAATCAACTAAGTCCTGCGCTTCTTCATTAAGCATATTTAATGCTCTTTGCCCAATGGCTTCAAGCCTTAAAACATCCAGTTCTCCGACGTGTCTTGCATAAGTTATATTCAATTCAAAATCATTAAGCTGCAGAATCTCATTAGCTTTTTCATAACTTTGCTTTGAAAAATGTCTAGCATAAATTATTGAACTAGTTCTGGTTAAAGCATATATAAGCTGTATTGCTGAAGTGTTGACCTCTTCAGGCAGATTAGTTAGTGTAGCATTTTTAGCAAAACGAAGCGTAGGATATTTTGCATCCATTATTCGCGCAAGCTCAATTTCTTTTCCTTTAATTTCAACAATATCACTAAATAATTTCCTTAGGTATTCTTCTCCTGCGCCATTTTGATATATCGCATCAAATAAGATCTGATATATTTTATCACTCGGTGCTTTCTCCCAATTAAAAGTTACATTAGGATAATAATAAGACCTGTTTCTAATAATTTCTACTAATTCTTTTGGTGATAAAATTAAATCAATTCCTTCGAGAAATTGGGATCCTTGGATCTTAGATGAATTTTTTACTTCTCTTTTCTTAAGTGCTGCAGATACTTCTTCAAGAGAATAAAGATTTAGCTCTGAATAGGTCCTAACTGCACGATTAATA
>JAMPXQ010000070.1 GCA_023701075.1 Candidatus Woesearchaeota archaeon | reverse complement strand
GATGTTTAGAAAGGACAAAAATTGATTTTTTTATCCATGATCTGGCACAGACGAGTTCTGATATATTTTAGGATCATGCCCATTTCCCTAGTTCATCTTCGACTTTTGCAGCCCATCCTTTTATGGTGTGATTTATCTTGGAGATGACTGCGCTCTTGTCTTTTATCTTATAAGAATAGATGTATCCGCCGTTTGAGAGGTTCATCTGCCGTCTCTCTGCTATCTGCATGTCAGAAAGCTTCTTGAGCGCCTTTTGGACTGTAGAGAGGTCCAGCCTTTTTGCCTTGGCCAGGTCATGTGCCGTATGCTCTTTCCTTCTTTCTATCATGTATGTGAATATCTCAAATTCCGTCTTTGTGAGGCCGAGGCCGCATTTTATTATCTCATTTATGTCAAACTGCCTGCATGCGAAGTCAATCATCCATATCCACCATCATCTGCTGTACTGCGTAAACTAGATAAATCTTGCGAAAAGATGTCTTTATCAAGGATATGGCTGAAAGATGATAAGAAAAAAACCAATTGGGTCATCTTGCATTCTTCCCAGCCTTCTCCTGTTCCATGACAAAGAACAGTGCAGGAAGTATGACGACACTCACAAAGAGTGCGAAAAATATCCCTATGGCAAGGATTATCCCTAAGTACCTCATGCTTGGCATTATCCCAAAAAGCAATGCTAAGAATCCTGCAATCTCAGCGAATGCTGAACCTGAAAGGCCGATTATGAGGAATTCCTGGAATTTCGCGATTGCCTCTTTCTTGTCATATTGCAGGAGGAAATCATCATAGAAATGATAGACAGAGTTTATCCCATATGAGCTTCCTAGAGCAATTATCATAGCTGCCGATACCATCGTGACTACATTTAGGGGTATGCCGACGTAACCTGTGACTCCAAGCGCCCAGATTAAAGAAAAGATCATTATCACCAGGCTATAGACTGTTTTCTTGATGGAGAAATGATAATGCAGGAGCAAGAACAACGTCATGAGAGCAAAGCTGATGAGGGTTATCTTCATGAAATCAGATATGATGACCTTGAAGGTCGCCTGGTCTATGGCATTGAAACCAGTGAGTTTCACATTAAGCCCTGGATTGCCTGCCTCTAGTATCTCTTTTGCAAAATTGATGTCATCGATGACCTTCTTCACTACTTTAGCTGATGCGCCTGTATCAGATTTTATATGGATGACAGCAACGCTCCTCTCCCTGTCGATATAAGACCCGCTCCTTGGGTCTGATTCCAATATTTCCCTTATCTCTCTTTCACTGTTAGGTATCACACCATGATTCCTTTCTTTCACTATGGTTGATAAGGATGAGACTTCCAGTATGTTCTCAAGGGCTGATAGGCTGCTGACCATTGAATCTATGTACCTGATGCTTGAAGGGTCAGTCAAGTCAAGGTCTGCCTGGTCATTTAAGAGCACCATGTATAGCATGTCTGCTCCATATTCAGACCTCATGTCATTCATGAGCTTCACTTCAGGTATGTCCTGAGGAAGAGCTTTCTCAAGGCTTGGTTCTACATTATTCAGGAGCATCGGGATCCCGGGGATTGTTGCCAAGGTTATGATTATCGCAAGCATGACAAACAGCCATGGCCTGTCGCTCTGCATCTTTCCTAGCTTATAGCCTAATTTTCTTAGATATGACATTTTCATTCACCATGATCCTTCTTCTTCCTGCTCTTATGCTTTTCAAGCTCATCCTTTGTCGCAAGGACAAACTCCTTCTCCACTCCAAAGTGCATCCTGCTCCTCACTGCATAGATTATCTTCTCTTCTACTATGAAAAGTGCAGGAAGCCCTATGACTGAAAGCACGAACGAGAGATTTACTCCAATTGTCATCAGGAGCCCAAACCTGCTCATCTCTGGCATCGCTCCGGTCAGGAATGTCAGGAAAGCTATTGAAGTGACAATTGTGACTGTCGTAAGCACATATCCTGTATTGGCCATAGTCTCTTCCACTGCATATTCCACGCTTTCCCCTTTCTTTCTTTCATATTCAAACTTGTTCCTCAGATGTATCGCATAATCAACACCTATCCCTATGACCATGGCTGCAACTCCGCCTGCAACAGTAGAGATTGGAAGCCCGACATATCCCATGACACCGTACAGCCATATGACGCTAAGTATTATCGTGACCATGGGAACTATGGCTGCGACAAAAGAGCCAAAGACGATGGCTACGAGTATGAAGACAAAGATTGCAGATATCCTTTCTGTCGTCTGCCTATCATGCTCGATGACTTCTCCCAGCTTCTGCTGGATTATCGGTGTGCCTGTTATGGATAGCTTGATGCCGTTTGGATGCCCGAAATACTGCAGGTCTTCTGTTATCTTCTCTGAAAGCAGGTTCATCCTAAGGTCATCTGCACTTACATCTGTAGTCAGCAGGATTATGGAATTCGTCCTTTCAGAATTGACAAACCGCATCATCTGCTGCATGACTCTCTCATCAGAGATGAGCCCTATGTATTCTTCTTCTGTTATCTGCTTCTTATTGCTCTGGCCAAAGAACATGTCTATGACATCAGGGAACCCGTATGAAGACACGATATTGTCCTGGCCGGATATCGTAGCCTTGAGATCCTTGATATAGAGATAATTCTCATAAGACAGGATATCATAGGAATTAGGGATTGTAGATTCCCTATCAATTGATACGACGACAGCTATCATGTCCTGCCCAAGCACATTGTCTCTTAAGATAGAGAAGGATTTTATCTCATCCACATCTGTAGGCATCATCTTCTCAAGAGATGCAAAAGTCCTCACCTGGCTGATGCCTCCAAAAAGGATGATTGTTATGCCAAGTATTATCGCAAGGGTCACGAACGGATGCTTGATCTGCATGCGTGCGACTGCCCTAAGCAAGTCCTTTAGCCTGCTTGGTTTCTCAAGGTCTCTTAGTCTGCTCATCTCAATCCCTCATCCTGTCATATATCTCATGATGTATCTCATGATAAAAATCATGACCAAAAAAAAATGATCATCTTCTCTGCTTCTCTGCTGATTTCCTGGAAAACAGGAACGAAACTGCAATGACAAGCACGATGAATATCGCTCCGTACATCGGGAATGGATTTCGCATCCTGCCTGTTATCTTTACAGAAGCGCTGTCTGAAAAAGTGTAGATATTGCTGTCTCCTTCCTCAAGATCCCCTTTTGCCCTGATGGCCAGGTTCAGATTATGGGTTGTTATCTCAGCATCCTTGTCTGCTTTGAGCATAAAGACAGCTGTCGCTTCCTCTCCTGGTTTGAGCTGGCCTAGATAAGATGATCTCACATCCATCTCGAATGGCTGGCTGCTCTGCTTCACTATCCTTATATCAGCAGCTTCTGTCTTCTCTTCTCCTATATTCTTCACAGTCACTTTGAGTTCAATCTCGCTTCCTGCATTGCCTTCTGCTGCGGCTGATGTGACTTCAAGATAGGGTTTCTTCTTTATCATCAATGGAAAGGACCCTATGGTGGTATATGAATTTGAATCAAGGTCCTGGTAGTCTATGGCATAGTCTATTGTATAGACCCCTTCAAGGAGGGATCTGTCTGTGTCTATATAGAACTGGAGATTGTTCTGCTGGGAAGGCTCAATGACTCCAAGGTTAAGCTCATTGTTGTTTGAATATGAAGCAGTTATCCCTTTTGGATATTTCAATGCTACCTGCACATTCTTTGCAGTCTTATCCCCGCTGTTTGCAATCTGCGCTGTCAATAGCACATCTTTGTCTCCTCCTCTTATCTTGGCAGGCTCTGAGATGATGTTTGCGATGTTTAGTGAGACGCCTTCTCTCTTGACACCCATCTTGAACCTGACTTCCTGGAAGGATTTGTCTGCGACACCTTTGTAATACCATTGCCCGATCAGCCTGAGCTCATAATTGCCTGCAGGTGCGCTTGGGCTCACTTTCACCCTGAATTTCTTGTTGTAGTTCCCGCCCAGATATATTGTCCCATAGAGGTTATCGCCTTTCGCATCCTGGATGGTTATATACTTTTCAGTTATGCTGTCATCTGCAGCAAGAGTGATGTCAAACCTATAATCCGGATTGCTTATCCTATCATCATCCACAAGGATTGCATTGTCATGGTACTCGATGACTATATCGACTTCATCGCCTGAAGTGATGATGGCAGGATCGAACTGCACTCTATCAAGCACAAGTGTTGCATGCGCAAAAGTGCTTGCGATGACCATGAATAATCCGAATAATAATATTGTCTTAGTGTTCATCTTACGGCCTCCCAAATGTACAGATATATTTTATCAGTACCGATAGATTTCAGAAGTTATGATTCCTATATAAGCATGGTGGACTATAGCAAAAAATGTGAGATATTTTGCACTACTGAGGATGAAGATGCTACTGGCATGCTCTTGATGATATGCATAATGCAGGAGAATGATAAAAAATAGCCTTCCGGATATATGACATCAAGAAGCCCTGGTCTTCTTTTTTGGCGTCGTTGTCGTTGGTGTCGTTGTAGTTGAAGTCTTCTTGACAGTCGTGGTCTTAGGGGCTGATATGGTAGGCAATGATTTAAGTGCAGCATCAGTCTGGGAGACTGCAGCAGCATTGATGTCTGCAGCCAACAGCTCCTTGATGAGTTCTCTTTGCCTCTTCTTCTCTTTCTCAAGCGCCAGCTCATTTAGGAGTGATTTCTTCACATATTCAAGGTTCTTGAATTCCAGATACAGTTCATCTTTCTTCTTCTGCCTTGTGAGGAGCTGCGTCTCGATTGTCTGTATCCTCTCTTCATTCTTCCAGTTCAGGTATAGCCCAAAGCACATGTAAGTGATCACAAGTGATGCTATCCCTACTCCCATTATCATCTTGAATATGTTACCCATTTTTCGCATCACCTATCTCTTTCTTGATATCATTGTTCTGTATTGTCATGTTCGCAATCAATGAAGAATAGAACTCTATTGAAGCTTCCTGCGCATCTATCTTCCCTTCCAGCTGCGCTATCTTCTCATCGGTCTCTGAAAAATTCTTGGCCATGAGTATCCCACCTACAAGCAGGATTATCAGGAACACGACAGCGATATTTATCTCTAGCTGGTCTTCAAAGAACCTTGCCCCTATCATCCTGACAAGCAGTATGCATAGGAATGTCATGTAGCTTAGGAAAAACAATGGTGACAAAAATGAACTGAGGACAGAAGTCTTAAGGTCAGTGCCCAGGTTCATGCTGTGTATATATGCCATAGTGAATGCGACGTAGCTGAAGAAATGAACAAGCTTCCATCTCTTGAAGCCAAGGAACTGTATGCTCTTCTTGGCTGAAGTCAACCCTATGATCAGCATCAGATAGAACGCAAGCGTCCCTAATGAGAGCAGCACCATCCATTTGTCAGAGAAATTGAATCCTAGGAAATCTGTGAACCTCAGATATATGCCCCATTTGAACTTGTCCATCACTGCAGATATGAAATGCAGGAACACAAGGAATGTAGAGAATATCGCAATAGGTGTGTGATATTTGAATACAGTGAACTCTGCCTTGTTCTTCGAGATGAGCCTCATCTCTCCAAGCATCACTGTGATGAAAAGGAAAAGATAAGACAATAAGCCGAATATCCTTGTGAGCTGCCAGATAATCTCCTGCTCTCTTATATTATATGTCAATATCAGGTAAAGAGGCACAGTAATTAGTGTGAGTATCGCTATCTTCTTGTCCATTCTTCTTCCTCGCTGTTGACAAAAGTCTTATTTAATCTCGAGTCTATAATGAGTGCCTTTGCACCATGCCTCTTTAGGAGCGGTATTGCATCCTTTACTTCCATGACAAATGCGCATGTTGCAAGCGCATCTGCATCTGTGAGATTGTCATGCACGACGCTGATGGATATTATGTCTCTTGATCCGATTATATGGTTCTTTGAAAAGCTATTGTCATACTGATTATAGTCCCCTGATGTAGCGACCGCACAATTGTCCATGACAAAAGATCCTATGGATTTCCTCTTATCCCTGGGATGCTGGACGTCGATTAGTTCAGCATAGTTTCCGAATATCCTTAAGTCTCCCCTTGAATCCATATACCCTGATTCAATCCCTAGTTCTTTCATGTAATCTATTACCTTATCAGTTATGTATCCTTTTGCGATGCTTCCTAGGTCTATAAGCACGTCATCGTTCAGGAGCGTGACATTGCTTCCCTTTATCATGATATCCTTGGAGGTACATGAGACTTTAGGTATCTCCTCCTTGTTTTTCCTTGCTGCAGTCTGCTTTCCTTTTGTCACATCATATGCCCAATCAGTCTCTGCAGAATAATGAATTGCCTTCTTGAGCACCTCAAGAAGGTCAGGAGAGGCTTTCAGTTTCCTCTTTGTATTTAAGATGGAAAGTTCACTAGTCAGGTCATAGAAATTGAAGATCTTCTGAAGCGTTAGGGCTCTTTCATATATGTCTTCAATCAGGATCGGCTGCAGCTTTGGATCTACATCATAGAGTATTATCTCTGCACTGTCCCCGAAT
The DNA here is from genome assembly GCA_023701075.1 of Candidatus Woesearchaeota archaeon. Taxonomy (GTDB): domain Archaea; phylum Nanobdellota; class Nanobdellia; order Woesearchaeales; family GW2011-AR15; genus GW2011-AR15. The sequence goes on along the minus strand of JAMPXQ010000070.1, from coordinate 661 downwards.
AATTTCACGCTTGCCATTTTTCTCTAATTGAAGCTTTCGCTCCTAATCCTCTCTTCATCTATGCCTTCGTTCAGCAACTGTCTTCTCATGTCTTCAATCATGACTTCAGGTCCGCAGATATAGAAGATGCTATCAAGGAAATCTTTGTTCTCCTCTTTTATGAGCTTTGCATCCACCCTGCCATGCCTAAAGCCAGGTAGCTCTTCTCTTGTAAGGAAAAATTCAGTATCAAACTTTCTTAGTTCATCAAAGAGCAGCACATCATCTCTTGTCCTTGAGCTGTAATAGAGGCGCTTCTTAAATCCATCTGCATTTTTCATCATATTATATAACGGCGTTATCCCAATTCCTCCGCCGATGAATATCAAAGGGCATTTCTCTTTAGGGAGCGTGAACCTGCCATAAGGCCCAAAAAGATTCAGTTCAGTCCCTATATCAGCTGCAAAAATTCTTTTAGTGAATTCACCGTTCAATTTTATCAGCAGGAATAGCTCGTTCTTCTCCTTATCATGTTCCACTATAGAGAAAGCCCTCTTAAGTTCGCTGTCAGGGAAAGAGAGCATGACATATTGTCCTGGAACAAAAGTGAATGGGCTTTCAAGCTTTAATGAAAAACCCATTGTATCTTTTGTCTCATGTATCTTTTCAGTAAGTGTGCATC
>JAMPXQ010000069.1 GCA_023701075.1 Candidatus Woesearchaeota archaeon | reverse complement strand
CTGCCTAAGCGGCTCATCGCTTGAAAATGTCGTAAAACCATCCACCCGTGTATGATTTATCCCGACAGCTATCCTTTTGTGCTGATAAGGAGATTTCTCAAGGTATTTAGGGAATTCAGGTCCATAGTCATGCATGCCTGTCTGGTTACACATCCTATATGATTGCTTGTAGAACGGATCTTCCTCCTGGCAGTCAGGCCAAGTCGTCTTATATATCTTCCCGCCCTGCCTTCCTATCAAGAAATATCCTTCAAGAAGGAGCTTTTGCATCGCCTGCTCGATATAAATCTTCACTGGCGTAACTTGCTTGAGGTTGACATCCTCTGATTCCTTTATTATATCAACCTGTTTCTTGTTGCTATTTGAGAACATTATCGATGCGACTATCACCGCAACCAGCATGATTATCACAAAAACCGTGACCTGAGACTTCATATACCAATTTATTACATATCTGATTAATAAACATAGTGGAAAATTTAATAAAGAAATCATCTATAGAGCATATCTGTGAAGAAAGCCATCATCATGTCACAGCTCAACTGGATATATATCGCATTTGTAGGCGGGATAATAATACTCTCTGCTCTCACAGTCATAGGCAAGATGAAAAAAAGCTCTGAATATAACTTAGTCTCTGACATAAAGATCTACCTTGACAACATCCTAAAAAACATCCAGCTGAGCAACAAGGCTGAGATGGACATCAAGCTCCCTGATGTCGATGTCATATTCGAATGCGACTCTTTCAGCATCAAAGGGCAGCAGTCCTCTGGCCTTCCTATCTCTGATAACATTATCTTCTCTCCTAGAATACTCAGAGATAAAATGTTCGGATACAGCCTGTATTGGAACATGCCTTTTGAGACTGAATTCTTCTCCTATGTGACAAGCCCCGGAGTGAAATATTATTTCATCGATGAACCATATCCAAAGAAACTTTTCTTTACATTTCCTGATATAGACAAGGACCTGATAAATTTTACAGACAGCAATGATGAGATAAAGAGAGACAGCGGAGAGAAGAATTACATGATAAGGATAATCACTACATCTGCCCCTACAATAAACAAGGAAGTGTCTGCCATCAAGATTGAAGTAATAACTGACAAAGAGACTTTTCCGGACAGCTTTGGAAAAGTGACTTTTTTTGAAGAAGAAAGCGAAGCATCATCTTTTTTCATGGACAAAGCGACGCTTTTTGGAGCAATATATTCGCAAGACCAGGAGAGATATGAATGCAACCTCAAAAAGGCGATGCAGAAACTCAATGTCATGTCAAATATAAAAAGAGACAAGATAACTGAATTCAAGAGCACTTTCCTATACTGTCCATATGATGAGGCAATCGGATACCTAAATGAGATGATCAAAGCCACTGCGCCGCTAAAAACTGACCAGGATTCTCTCATGAAGATATATGTCACTGCAAAAAAGATCAAGAAGGAAAACCTCCTGCTGCAAAGGCTGAGCTGCCCAATGATTTACTAAGACAGACAGAACCAATAAGATGATAAAAAACAAAAAAGCCCAACTGGAGATCATGCAATCTGCATTCTCGCTCCTAATCATATTCTTCATCATCGCAATAGCCGTGATATTCTTCGTTGTGCAGATGAAGAGCATGAACAACCAGAAACTGGACCAATTCCTTATAATCTCACAGATAAAAAAATCTAAGAATATTGCATTGCTTCCTGAAGTGCAGTTCACTTCTGAGAACATCGCTGTCTCTGACCATTATGACAAAGCTGCGCTCATGGCATTCAAAGAGATCATAGACAACAACCAGATATATTACAGGCCGCTCTTCCAGAATGTAAAACTTAGGCTGGATGAATATGATTTCAAGACAGGGTGGAAGGAGCAGGTGATCTTCGACTATTCACCTAAACAATTCAGCGACATGAAGGAATTCCAGATCCCGGTAGCACTGACTGATCCGGAAGAATACAGAAAAAGCTTTGGAGTGATCTATCTTGAAGTATACAGCTAAAGCACAGATGGAGATAATAGGTGTACTTTTCGTAGTCTTAATAATAGGCGGCGGGATGATATTCTTCCTGGCATCAAAAAGCAAGATAGACACAAAACAAGACCTCTCTGAATCCCAGCTCTCCCAAGCCATCCTTAACGCCATACTTCCTTCTACCACTGACTGCGGACCTGAACTTAGCAGAGTGATTGAGAACTGCTATGGGAAAAATACACTCTGCGTAAACTCGTGCAAATACGCAACAGATAAGATGCTGGAGATGATGGACGGATCACTGGAAAAATGGCAAAAACCGTATAGAATCTACACAAACAAAGGCGGAAAGATTCTGATTGACATAGACAAATGCGGAAATTACACTGAAAAAGTATCCTCTGGTGTCTTTTTGATACCACAAGAAAAAAAGAACATCGTAGTCACACTGGACATCTGTAAGATTTAAATAGCCTGAACTATTTTTGAAGGACATGACTGAACTTGTTGCGCTGCTTTCTACTGGAAAAGGCACTTGGGTAGAAGTAGCAAAGCTCATAAACGGCCATATGTGGGACAAGGTCGTAATCATAACAAACGATTTCGGAAGCCAGAACTTCACCAAGAAAGCGAACATGGAAATCCTTGTCGTCAATTCTGAACTGCCGCTCCTTGAACTCACTGAAAAGATGAAGAATGGGCTAAAAGATCTATTGGTGGGCCCTGAAGTCGCATTCAACATCACATCCGGAAGCGGAAAAGAGCACATGGCCCTACTCTCTGCACTGCTGAAACTCGGACTTGGGATAAGGATTGTCGGGTTTGAGAACAAGATTGTTGAACTATAACTAAGTATCACTTATCTGATCATTCTATTGCTTTGTGCTTAGATAGACCCTAAAACCTGAGCCCTTAGCCACTTGCCTGACATTTCCAAAGACTTCCTGCATCTTCTCTTCCAAAACTGAGCCACCCTTATTATGCCTTGCGACAACCTGGAGAGTGCCTGAATCATTCAGATAAAGCGGCGCTTTTTCAATTATCTCAAAGCATACTTTTCTTCCTGCTGACTGCGGAGGATTTGAGAGTATCGTATCAAATTTGCCATCGACCCTTGAATAGAGGTCGCTTAATTTTATGTCGATCTTCAGATCATATAGCTTGATATTCTTCTTAGATATCGCCACTGCATTCTCGTTTATGTCTACCATCGAGACTGCTAAACCAGGATCCTTGAGCTTAAGCGCAATGCCTATCACACCTATCCCACAGCCCAGATCTAGAACTGACCTGCCCAGGATGCAGTTCTCTATTAGGAACCTGCTTCCGACATCCAGGCCGTCCTTTGAAAATACGCCGCTCCCTGAAAAAAGATCAAATGCCCTGTCTTTTAATACAATCCTTATTTTTGCCAGCTTCAAACTGTCCTGCTTCTGCGAGAAATAATGTGGCATATCCTTGAAATTATCTTTTTTTATAAAAACTTTTGCTCATCACATGCCGATAAGCATGAGAAGCATCTTTGAAAAGCTGAAGAAATACAATATGCTAAGAATATATTCCATGGAATCTTCAAGAAGCGTCTCGAAAAACGGCGTGCCTAGGGCTTTTCGCACCGTTATCATAAGGAAACACTGGATACCGCCCAGCAGGATCCCTATATAGATGATATCTATATTCAGCTTCAGATGTGATATGAATGAAGCCAAAAAACCCATGCCAATATATATCAAGGTGGTTGCAAATATCTCCTGTATCTCTTCTCCAGCCATGAACTCTGCAAGGACAAGGCCTACCAGGACTATTATGATGCTGTAATTCGCTCCTAATGTATATCCGAAAAACAGGCTGAAAAAACCTACAAGGCCAAAATCAAGCGGCGCTCTTGTTATCTCGACAAAATAAGTGCTAAAGAAAGTGAGAATTGCACATATCGTGAATACTGCTATCGCCCTGAACTTGAACCCTAGCAGCAAAAAAAGCATGACAGAGATAGGAATGACTAGATAGTACCGTTTTCTCAGAAATAAAACAAACTTATTCTCTTCCTCAGAATCAGCATGCGTCAGTGTGCATATGGATTTTAATCTTTTTTAAAAACATTTCTAATATTTCACTCGTAATTATGCCAAAAAAAGGCAACCTGAGATATTATTGAAAAGAAAAAAACCTTGAGAAAAGTTTAATCAAGCCTTTTACAAAAGCCTTGGAGGGAAAAACAGCACCTCTTCGGTGCTGGCCTTATCAGGCAATTTATTCTATCAAGCCCTTGAGAAGATTTGAACTCCCGACCTGCTGTTTACGAAACAGCCGCTATAACCACTAAGCTACAAGGGCATATCAATATTAGAAAAAATAGGTATTAAAAAACTATTTGATTTGAGCCATCATATCTGACTTACTGCTGAATTTCTTCTGGCACTCAAAACAGACCACCTGTCTCTTGCCTTTCTGATCCTTGATATAGGTACCAAGAATCTTATTTAGAAAAATGGTCTCGATGGTGTTTTTGCATATTATGCATTTCATAACTATCTGCTATGAGGATTAATTATTAAATCTATCCTCTGCCGCTCCCTTCTGCATATAATCTCTGAACGTCTTCCAGCGTATTTATGTCTTCTGCTGTCTTCTCTTCGCTCCTAAGCCTCAAAAACCTCGGAAACCTAAGAGCGAATCCTGATGAATAACTCGAAGAAGCCTGTATCTCTTCATATCCTACTTCAATCACTATCTCCGGCCTCAGTGTCACTAACTTTCCTTCAACCTTTGTTATCAAAGGCACCAACAGCTTTGTAAGCTCCTCAAAAGTCACTCCTTCCCCTTCATTCTCTTTAAGCCCCGTACTTACCTTCCCTATCTCCAAGAACTCGCCCTCTGCTGCACAGGCCAAATAGAAGCTTGAGAGCATGCCTGACCTCTTCCCTTCGCCATATTCTGCACCGACTATCACAAGATCAAGAGGTTCCAGAATCGATTTTATCTTCACACCATATCCTACCCTTGCGCCCGGCTTATAGATGCCTTCAAGGTTCTTTGCCATGCACCCTTCCTCCCCTATATTCAATGCATAATCATAGAACTTCTGAGCCTCATCGTTATCTGATGTCATCATCTGCTTCGCCAAGACTATCTTCTTCTCTTTCTGAGGTATTATCTTCTCTAAGAGCTCTCTTCTCTTCTTATAAGGCTCATTGATAAGGCTTTTCCCGTCATGATAGATTATGTCAAACACGTTCAGTTCCACCGGAAACTGCTTCGCCATCTCAGCTATGCCATATTTGCGCTTTATCCTCTGAGAAATCTTCTGGAAAGGCAGGTATTTCCCACTCAATTCCTCAAAACCTATGGCTTCGCAATCCAAAATACATTCTGTCTTCACATTATCCTTAATAGATTGGACAACATCAGGGAATTGCTCTGTGACCTCTTCAAGCCTCCTTGTGAAAAGCCTTATCTCCTTGGAAACGTGGGCCTGTATCCTAAATCCGTCATACTTTATCTCAAACACTGCCGGCCTTCCTACAATACTGAATGCATCCTCAATGTCCTTTGCCTTGACAAAAAGCATTGGGTTTATCGGACTGCCCAACCTTATCCTTATCTTCTCAAGCCCTGCCATACCTTCTGATTTAAGGATAACTGCAAGCCTTGAAAAATCATTCAATATATCATAGGCAGACTGGACTTTCTCCACCAGGATATTATATTCCTGTCTTTTCTCATCGGTCAATGATATGTCATTCTTCTCAGAATCATAGGTCACATCATATACAAATGCCCATATTATTGCATCCCTTAGGCTTCCTGAACCTACACCGACACGCATGTTATCTGCAACCAGCCGGATTATATATTTGGCCTCTCTTGGCTCTGAATTCACAAGCAGATCAGATATTATGCTGAGCTTCTGCTCAACACTCCCTTTCCCTCCCTGCGCCTCAAGATGCCTTATCTTCTCAATCACTTCCTTAGCTGATAGTGTCCTATTCACCAAAGTAAACTGTTTTTTTTGCGAGATCAACTGCTCTACTACGTTCCCTAAGTCCCCTTCTTTCTTCCAGCTCTCTTCTATTATCTTCTCGCTTAGCCCTGTGGCTTTTTTAATGGCCTTGATTATCAATCTTGAAGATATCCCTATCTTCTTATCCTCCCACTCTGGAAAAATGCGGCCCTGCAAGAGGAATACTGATGTCTCCATCTCATCAGATGGCACTTTCTTCAAGAATTCGCTAAGGATATGTGTCTTCTCAAGCCTCTTTGATGTCTTCTCAAGCTGGTCATACAGAGAGGCATAATGCGAATAGTCCATGAGATAAAGCTATACAACGAGAGATTTAAATCTATTTCTTTTTGACGAATGATGCAAGGCTTTTAGCCCCATGCTTCTCTAATCCTGCTTCTTTTAGGGCTGAAGAGAGACTTCCAAATACTTTCCTGTATGTAGAAACTGAACCTGCCCACTTCCTTCCCTTGAAATCCTTACTGCTCGGTGCGTGGCCAAGCTCCTTACTGAGCAAGATCATGTTTTGGACCAGCTCATCCCTGCTATATTCTTTCTTTGAATTTATGCCAAGCTCTGCCTCCTTAAGCGCATCATTCCATGAACCGAACCTCTTCATGTATGTCGTAGAAGAAGGGAGCCCCTCTGCCTTATCAAGGTCAACTATCCTTGGAGTCCTCATTAATTCCTTCTCTAACTTCTTTAGGAAAAATAAGAGCTGCTCTCTTGTGTATCTCTTCATGACTAAAGGTATTATGCCCAGATTTAAAATATTTGCTACGCAAACTTTTTTAAATAAAATGACTATTTTCTAAACTATATGGAGATCGACTACGAGAAAATAGGCTTCAAGGCAGGGATTGAGATCCACCAGGAACTGAATACAAAAAAGTTGTTCTGCGACTGCGCCTCATCTTTAAAAGAAGAGAATCTTGTCTCAACCACCTCAAGAAAACAGAGATCTTCAGCAGGAGAGACCGGAAAAGTCGACTCAGCATCTGCATATGAACATCTAAGAGATAGAGTATTTGAATATAAGGCCTATAGAGATGAATCCTGCCTTGTAGAACTTGATGAAGAACCGCCTCATCCTGTAGATGAAACTGCGTTTAATATTGCTCTTGGCGTCTCAAAGATGTTCAAACTAAACATCCCTGATTCCATATGTGTCATGAGAAAGACTGTCACTGATG
>JAMPXQ010000068.1 GCA_023701075.1 Candidatus Woesearchaeota archaeon | reverse complement strand
TTGTTGTTTCAATGTATGCCATGTTATAAATACTTTATAAATTGATAAAAATATTTTTTATTGATGAGTAAAATAAATGAAAATAATCCAAACATTATTGAAAATAAAGTGTACCATGAATTAAATGAATTTATAAATAATATATTCCTTATGAATAAATTATAACCAGTCAATATACCTATTGGAAAAACCAAAAAAATACCAATATATAAAAAGAATTTAAATGTTGAAATTCTATCCCCCTTATTTAATAAACTCATTTCTTCCTTAACCCCATCTGCATGGAAAGAGGTTTCACTATTTATAGATTTGCTTGATTTTTTCATTGTAATCACCTTTCTTAAAAAAAGAACGCCTACCTCCTCCCCATAAGGTTTTTATGGGAAATCATAACTTGTGGGCGTTTTGTGAACGCCGTAGATACCCTGTTTTCAAATAGCCATTAGAAAGAGATACCCCTCTTACCTAACAGCCCACATGAACCGCCAAATTTATATATTTCTACTTAGTACTCCCTAGCTAAATGGAGTCACGAAAGATACAGAAATCCGGGACAACTTATTACCTTTATCTCCCAGCATCATGGTGCAGGGAGCACAAGATAACGACGAATTCTGTAGTCTACCTAGACAAGTCATCAAAAGGCGACCTTGTGGTAGAGCCAAAGAAGACTGAGACAAACCTATCCTCTCTCACAATAGATCTGGAAGACACTTCTCCTGAAGTCATCAATAAGATGATAATAGCCTCTTACATAAATCCTGTCAAGGAGTTCAAGATATCACTAAAGGACGGCCTCTCGCCGGACCAGATACTTGAGCATAAGACGCTTCTTGGCGGGCTTGAACTCGTGGATTTTGATGAGAAGACAATAACATGCCAGACAGCGCTTGCATTAAGCGACCCCGACGTCCTTCTCCAAGGCATGATAAAGAAGATAATGAACATAATATCCTTGATGAAGAGAGACAATTCGCACGACCTCATCGCAAGGTACGAGCAGGAAGTCGATAAGACAAATCTCCTGATCCAGAAATCCATAATAAGCTCTCTTATGTATAGGAAGGAATCAAAGCTTAGGCACGTAGAGCTATATTATATAGGCATGATCTCAAGGTCGCTTGAAAGCATCGCAGACATACTGATAACGATGAAGGACCCAAAGCTTGTCTCGACAACTGAAAAGATGATGGTGATACTCCAGACCTGCTTTGAATACATGTCGCAGGATAATGTAGTAAAATTGATAAAGAGCGTTGAGAAGTTAAGTAATGTAGAGGTCAAGAATCTCGAGACCTATAAGGAAAAAAGAGTGTATCAGCATTTCGGCCACATCGGAGAGACGCTGACAGACTGGCACATCAGCCGAACAGTAGACAAATAGGATATTAAGTATACTACGGAAACTAAGTAGATTAAGTATTTAATATATTCAAAATTTCACAGATTAGAGTACAAGAGGGTAAGACACATGAAGGAAAAAAATTCAGAACAGGTTCTTGATGATTTTTCATTGGAAGTAAAGAAGATCGAGGAAGATGCTGCAAAGATTATCGAAGATGCAAAAGCAGAGAAAGAGCATAGGATAGTCCAAGCAAAGACTGAATCAATCTCCTTGATAACAAAGAAGCAGTCTACGCTTGAGAAGGCTAAAGAAGAGAAGGTTCAAAGAGCCAAGGCAAAGATCGATGATGAGAGGAGCGAGATACTAAAGAAAGGGAAATCTGAACTCAAGGCATTCGAGACAAAGGCAAGGAAGAACGTCCCAAAAGCTGTCGAATTGATACTGAAGAAACTCGATAAGAAGGTTGAAGAACTATGATCAAGCCAAAAGACATGCTCAAGGTCTCTGTATTCGGTCCAAAGACATACATGAAATCTGTGATTGATACACTATATGGCCTTAATGTCGTCCATATAGAGGATCATACAAAGAAGGCTGAAGATGATGTCTTTGACATAGGCGAACCATTTGAAGAGAACGAAAGATATGCCGAGATACTTGTGAAGATAAGGTCAATGATCTCAAACCTGGGGATAAAGAATGATCAGGCAAAAGAGAACAAGACATCGTTTGATATAATATCCAAGAAAGCCAATACGCTCTATTCTGATTCTGCCGCGCTTTTGAGAGAGAAAGAATATTACACGCAGATTGCAACAATTTATGAGAAAAAAGAAGTTGAAAAAGCGCTCTCGCAGCTCAACCTGTATGAAGAAGAAGGTGTGGATTATTCTGATTTCCTCTACTATATCGGGTTCATCAATGCAGACAATGAGACCTTAAGGGACCAGATGGACAGGATGACAAAGAAGTTTGTCCTCACATCATCCAGCTATAGGGGAATAACTGTCACAGCTCTTTTTGTAGAAGCAAAGAAGAAAGAGAAAGTGGATAAGCTGTTTGAGAACCATAATTTCTCGCCTATCGATACGCCGGTCATCAAGGCAAGTTTCGAGACAAAGGCAAAACCAGCATATAGGTTCATAAAGCTTGATAGGGAGCATGACAATGCAAAGACAAGCTTGATGAAAGTGAAGAACAGGATTGAAGAGTTCAAGAAAGAGCATAGCGAATTCTTGGCTGATTCAGAGCTGAGGCTTAGGATGGAGAGCGAGAAATCAGAATCCCCCTTGAGATTTGCGTCAACTAAGAACAGTTTCTATATAAGAGGATGGGTCCCAAAAGTCAATTCGAAGAAATTAGAAGAATCTCTAAATAAGATAACAGGCGGGAAAGTCCATATCGACCTCAAGAAGCCGGATAAGAAGGACAACGTGCCTATCGCATTCGACCACCCTAAGATAGTCGAGCCATTCGAGGCATTCATGGACCTTTACACCTTGCCGTCATATAAGGAGATAGACCCGACATTCTTCATGTTCCTGACATTCCCGATATTCTTCGGGTTCATGCTTGGAGACGTCGGATATGGCCTTGTCGTATTAGGTCTTTTCCTGGCACTGAAAAAAACAATGCCCGGTGCAAAGAATTTCATAAACGCATTCATAATCGCATCTTTAGTATCGATAATATTCGGGATGGTGTTCGGTGAATATTTCGGCTATGAAGAAGTATCTCCAGGACTAGGGAAGATGCTGGGCATCCACCCAGAAGAGCTGGTTCATGGCGAAGAGACAGAGATAATCTATCCTATACCGCATATATTCTCAAGGAGCCATGGGATACAGGAATTGCTCTCGATGTCGATCCTGTTTGGGATAGTGCATCTGTTCATAGGATATATCATAGGATTCATCAATGTCTGGAAAGCTCATGGGATAAAACACGCCATTCTTGAGAAAGTTGGCTGGATGATAATGTTCCCTGGCGTCATCTATCTATTGACAGACTTTTTAGGTGTAGTCACAGGCTATATAGCAGTGATGCTAAGCGTGCTCGTGCCTCCGATGCCTATAATGATAGGCCTTGCAGTGCTAGGTCTGATCTTGATAGTAATAGGAGAAGGTGCAAGAGGAGTTGTTGAACTCCCTGCGCTCATATCAAACATACTTTCATACGCAAGACTGATGGCTGTCGGTCTGGCATCACTAAGTTTGGCTCTTGTCATAAATGACTTGGCAGGACAGATGTTCAAATCAGGTGTGATAGGCGTGATTTCAGGCATACTGATACTCATATTAGGTCACACGATAAATATTGCGCTTGGGATACTAAGCCCATTCTTGCATTCATTAAGGCTTCACTACGTGGAATTCTTCACGAAGTTTTTCCACGGCGGCGGAAGGAAATACAAATCATTCGGATGGAGGTAAAACAAAATGGCAGCAGAAGTTATAGGAGTCGGAACAGGACTAATTGCAATTGGCGCTTCACTGGCTGTAGGTTTGACTGCGATCGCAACTGGAATGGCAGAGCAGGCAATCGGAACAGCAGCAATAGGCGCAATGGCTGAGAAAGAAGAGCTTTTCGGTAAAGGTCTTATCTTGACAGTCATCCCAGAAAGTATAGTCATTTTCGGCTTGGTCGTTGCTATCCTGATAATAGGAATGGCAGGATAAAGATTTTCTTTATCTTTTATAGGTGAAAAAATGGGACTAGATGAAGTGAAGAAAGAGATACTGGACAATGCAAAGAAAGAGGCGAAATCTATCCTTGCAGAAGCAGATGTAGAGAAAAAAGAGATACTTGCTTCAGCAGACAAGAGGGCTGATGAGATAAAGGCCATGCTTGATGAAGAGGCAAAGATTACAATTGAACAGTATAAGGTCATGGTCAGCGCTGAGACAGTTTCAGCTGTAAACAAGGAAAGGCTGGCCTTGGAGAGAGAGATAATCGATGAGATATTCTATAAGGCTCTTGAAGAGCTGCAGGATTCAAAGAACAGGGAGAAGCACATAAAGAAGATGCAGACCCTATCAAAACAGGGATACACAAAGACCTATTGCAGCAAGAAAGACCTAAAATTGGTCAAAGGCGGGATTGAGTTCCCGGTGTCCGGCGGACTTGTCTTTGAAGACAGTGCAGGCGAAGTCAGGCTTGATATGAGCTATGAGACGCTGCTAAAAGGCATAAAGCAGGAAAGTTTGGCAGAGGTAGCTAAGATACTCTTTTAACATGGCAGAAAAACTACGCTACAAGTTCAATCCTTACACATTCGCGAGGATTAGTGCTATGAAATCTCTTCTTCTGCAGAAGTCAGACTATGATAAGCTCATGAAGATGGATTCAAACGAGATAGTGAAGTTCCTGCAGGAAGGAGTATATGCACCTGAAATAAACACCCTTTCATTGAGGTACTCAGGCATCAAGCTCATGGAAGCTTCGCTAAACAAGCACCTTGAGAGGATATTCATGAAGCTCAAGGTCATCTCAGACCCAAGCATAGAATACCTTCTTATCCAGTATCTGAAAAGATATGATTTCTGGAATGTGAAGACTTTGATAAGGGCGAAATTGACAGGCCTTCCTGAAGAAGAGCTGATGGACATGATGCTGCCTATAGGGGCGCTCAAGCCTGGAAGATTGAAAAAACTGTATAAGCTTAGCGCAAGGGAGATAATTGAAGAATGCGGAATAATAAGCTTGAACAAGAAAGACTTAGACGAATTTGAACAGACAAAAAACCTAGGCAAGATCGAGAACCTGTTCGATTTCCATTACTATATGGAAGTTGCTGAATTTGCAAAGAATATACCGCTGCAAGGGAAGCTGTTCAAGGAATTTTTCAAATATGAATTCGATATATATAACATCAAGCTGATGCTCAAGAGAGTATATTTTGAGCTTGACCAGAAAGTCATAGAGCCTTATATCATATGGGATGGCAAGGATCTGACAAAGACAAACCTTAGGGAGATGCTCCATAAGACAGACGTACATTCGCTGCTTAGGGAGATAAGTAAGACCAATTACAGGAAAGTGCTCCAGGAGATAAAAGAGAAAGACGCACTTTTAAGATATGAATTGATACTGGAGAGGTTCCTCCTCCAGAAATCGATAATCCTCTATCACCAGCATCCATTGACCGTCGATGTCGTACTGGGTTACATGTTCTCAAAAGAGATAGAGATAAGGAACTTAAGGGTAATAATAAAATCAAAGAAGCTTGAATTCACAGAGGATTATGTCAAAAACCTTATTGTTGTAAGATGATTATGGAGATAAAATGACAGAAATGGCAGTTGTAGGGAACAGCGAATTTGTTATGGGATTCCAGCTCATAGGGATAAAGAAAGTCTTTGAAGGGGAATCTTCAGTGCAGCTCAAGGCATGCTTCCAGGATGCCATGAGAGACACAGCAGTAGGCATAATAGTCACGAATGACAAGGCGCTTGAGAAACTTGATGCCTCATTTAGGAGAAATGTCGAGAACTCGATAACACCTGTGACAGTAGTGCTTTCAACGAATGCAGGTGCTCAGGACAATCTGAGGGATATGATAAAGAAAGCGATAGGGATAGACCTTTGGAATAAGTAGTTGATATTCAAAATTAAAAAAATCAGAAACACGGTGATCAAATGGAAAATGGAAAACTTGTAAGGATTGCAGGCCCGGTAGTCGTAGCTACTGGCATCAGCGCCAGGATGTTTGACCTGGTCAGAGTAGGTAAAGAGAACCTGATGGGAGAAGTCATCCAGATGGATGGAGAGAAGACTACTATCCAGGTCTATGAAGACACAGCAGGCATAAAGCCGGGCGAACCTGTAGTGAACACAGGAATCCCTCTTTCAGTGAAATTAGGCCCAGGCCTTCTCACAAGCATCTATGATGGTATCCAAAGGCCTCTTCCTATCCTATCAGAGAAGATGGGAGACTACATCCAAAGAGGAGTGGACGCATCAGGTCTTGATGAAGAGAAGAAATGGGATTTCAAGACAACCCTCAAAAAAGGGGATAAAGTGACACCTGGAATGATCATTGGAGAAGTCCAGGAGACTGAGACTATCACCCATAAGATATTAGTTCCCCCGCTAGAAAAATTCAACGGGACACTAAAAGACATCAAGTCAGGGAAATTCACTGTGAATGATGTTGTAGGAAGACTAGAGAACGGCGAAGAATTGAAGCTCAGCCATTATTGGCCAGTAAGGGTCCCAAGGAAGCTCAAGAACAAATTGGCACCTAAGATGCCGCTTTTGACTGGACAGAGGATCTTTGATGGAGTGTTCCCGCTTGCAAAAGGCGGAGTCGCAGCCATCCCTGGTCCGTTTGGAGCAGGAAAGACAGTCTCCCAGCAGCAATTGGCAAAATGGTCAGACGCAGACATTGTCGTATACATCGGTTGCGGAGAGCGTGGAAATGAGATGACAGAAGTCCTTACAGAATTCCCGCATCTGAAAGATCCAAAATCAGGAAAACCGCTCATGAATAGGACTGTGCTTATCGCAAACACGTCAAACATGCCGGTGGCAGCAAGGGAAGCATCAGTCTATACTGGAATCACAATTGCAGAGTACTTCAGGGACATGGGCTATTCAGTAGCTCTCATGGCAGACAGTACATCTAGATGGGCAGAAGCGATGAGAGAGATCTCATCAAGACTGGAGGAAATGCCCGGAGAAGAAGGTTATCCTGCTTATCTATCGACAAGGCTTGCAGAGTTCTATGAAAGGGCAGGCATCGGAGATACGCTTTCAGGAAAGACAGGCTCAGTCTCAGTGATTGGAGCAGTCTCACCACCAGGAGGAGATTTTTCAGAACCGGTCACACAGAACACGCTTAGGGTCACAAAATGCTTCTGGGCGCTTGACGCAAAGCTCGCGCAAAGA
>JAMPXQ010000067.1 GCA_023701075.1 Candidatus Woesearchaeota archaeon | reverse complement strand
TAGCGACTATGCTACAGAGGCAAAGTTTATATCTGAGGAGTTACCAAGTATTTAAAAGGTTTTTGCTCAAAGCGGCTCTGTAGAAAATATAGGTTAGCATGAAACTTTGAAATTCCAAGGGGAATTAGAATATATGGCTGACAGAGGGTTGTTTAGAATTTCTTGTGAAATTATAAACTTGATAATATCGATAAGTCGATATTATCTTTGCCTCATACGGAGATGTCAGCATTAGGGTTGAACATCCAGAATTTCAATCATGCTAACCCTATCCTCAGGAGATTTTCTACAGAGCCGCTCAAAGCTAGATTTATATCTAATTATCTGTTTCTGCTAGCAATGCTTCGCCATGCAACCCCGAATGAAACTATCGATGCAGTGCTTGCAGGTCTTGACATATCAAATGGTGATAAGGTCATAGCAATATCAGGAACAGGGCTCCCACCATATAAAATGTATATGAAAGGTGCATATGTCATTGCAGTTGATAATAATCCTGCACAGATAGAATTGGCCATTGGAACCTATGGCAATCAAGATGGACTGATTTTCCTGCAAAGGGATCTGTTCAAAAGCTTTTCAAGCCTGTATGATAAATATTTTCCTGGTGAAACCGTAAAAGTGTTCCTGACAAATTCACTTGTCTACCAGACAGAGGGAAAGATACCTTCAAGAGGTAGGGTGAATAACACTATTAGGGAGATAGGGAGGAAAATCCCAGAGGGCAGCCTTATCTATGTAACTAATCATGATCAGGTCAGCCAATTGCTATTGAAAGGAGCTGTTGATTTTTCCATAAGAGAAGATAAGTCTATTATAGAGGATGCATCATTCCTTCTTCAGTATCTTGAAGTGGACAGAGAACTTACATTAAAAGCAAGAAACCTTGAATTCCATAGGCAATGGAGACCAGCAGTCTATAGGAAAAGATGACTCATCAGAACCATTGCTTGCTGTCTTCAATAGGTTTCCTCAGTTCAGACGCCCTATTGAGCCCGATATAGAACTTCAGGTCTTCTATGAACCTCTCGGATTCTCTCCTGAGTTCGACTTCCTGCTCTCTCACCCGGTCCTTATAGATCATCCTGAGGAAGAAATCTTCTAAGAATTCGCCTATCTTGAAAGTCGTGCCCTTGCCGAACCAATTATTCACATCAAGTTCCAAAACCGCATTGAACCACATCAGGAATTCACCTACATAAGGCTTTATCTTCTTCCCTTTATACATCATCTCTACTCTCTTCATGTTGACTGTGAGGACATCGATGTACCATTTCTGCATGAAGAAAGGATGATCCCCTGCAATCCCGCCAGGGCTCCTCTTGACCCTCCACCACCATCTTATCTCCTTATGTGCATGCTGGTCCCGAAATTCACCA
Source organism: Candidatus Woesearchaeota archaeon (assembly GCA_023701075.1). Taxonomy (GTDB): domain Archaea; phylum Nanobdellota; class Nanobdellia; order Woesearchaeales; family GW2011-AR15; genus GW2011-AR15. The sequence goes on along the minus strand of JAMPXQ010000067.1, from coordinate 5,894 downwards.
TAGAAGTCCTCAAACCAATTGTCTCCTGCTTCGCTTCTCCACATTTCTTCCACAAGCCAATGATACATGTACCTATAGACATTCTCGACATGGATGAGCCTCACCTGCTTTATCTGGGTATTATAGACAAGAAGGTTGCTCTCGGTCCAGGTAGCGTCCGATGCAGGAGGTGCCCACTGCGTCCGGATTCCTGAAGGATGCTTAGGGGTCCAAATAGTCATAATTCGCTAATGGGGTTTTAGGTATATAAAATTTTCGTAAAAGAGTATACTGGTCTAGCTAATCCTATTCAATCTGGCTATCAACGCATAAGAATAAAAAAATCCAAGAAGAGATGCCAAAAAAACAAAAAATTTATCCAGGGACGCACTTCCCTGCTGCATCAGGATAATTCCCGTCCATGACACACCTATAGCCTGGGTCGCACTCGATTCCGGCAATGCCGCCGCACATCTTGCCTTCACCAACATTCTCTTTCCCATCGATGCACATCTTTAGGGTGCATGCAGCTCCTTCTTTCTCGCAAGTGCATGTGTTGCATCCATCAAAATATGAATCTCCGACATTCAATTGATCGCATCCGAATTCATTTGATTCCCTGCATAGTGTCACCTTACATCCATCTTTTTCAGCAGTATAATATCCGAATTCACAGCTGTTCACATTTATCTTGGCCTTTAAGCAGGGCTTTGTGCATGCAGATATCAAGAACATGCTAAAAAACAAGATCATATACACGTTTAGTTTCATAAGATCACCATAAATAACATAAGAATTGATATCATATATATTCCTTTTTATAGCTTCAAGCCATATAAGACCAATCAACATATAAATCCGATAGTTTCCCTTTCATGATATGCCAAGATTTGCAGCACTCACAACAGAAGGGATAGAGAATATATCTTTAGAAGAGCTCAAAGGCCTGGGGAAACTGAAGAATACCTGGAATTTCAAAGGGATGATACTCTTTGACTCAGAATACTCAGAAGAATTCCTTAAGGCGAAGACTGTCGAAGATGTACTTGTGTTTGTCCAGCCGCTTGAGAATATCAGCAGGTATAGGAAGACACTTGCAGGGATAAGGTTCCAGGTAGGGGATTATTCTATACCTTATGAAGCGAAGACATTTTCAGTAAAGGCTAGTTATATCGGAAGAAGGGATTATACTGCAAAAGAGATAGAAGAGATAATGGCAGAGGAGATAACAAAAAGATATAAGTGGAAATTGAACAAGGAATCTGCAGACGTCTATTTCCATGTGATCCTCCATCCTGATTTCTCGCTTATTGGCGTTTCGCTTGGAGAGCAGCCGATGAATGATTCAAGGAGGATGCAGGCGATCCCTGGCTCTCTGAAAAATTCAGTCGCATCTGCCATGATAAGGATATCAGGCGTAAAAAAAGGCAAGCTGCTCGATCCTATGTGCGGCACCGGTGTCATCCCGATAGAATCATCGCTTCTGGGGTTTGAAGCATGCGGTTCAGACATAGATGAGAAGAATATCGAGATAGCGAAGAAGAATAATGAGCAGAAAAAATCAGCTGCATCTTTCAGTGTCATGGATGCAAAGAAGACAAGTTACAAGGATGATGAATTTGATGCAATCATATGCAACCTTCCGTTCGGGAAGCAGTTCACATTGGATGATGAATTCTATGAAAAGTTCCTCCTTGAGATGAGAAGGGTCTCAAAAAAAGACGCGACGCTTGTCTTCCTGACAAAGAAAGATATAGATGCAAAGATATTCAAGCTGATCGAAGAGATAAAGATAGTGAATTCAGGGTTGGAACTAAAGATCCTGAAGTTCCAGAATGTGAAGTAATTAAAAACAGATTAGAAAGAAAAATGGCAAACTACTGGCAGCTTGTGAATAGGGTGATAGATCAGTCAGATATACTGCTCTTGGTCCTTGATTCAAGGTTCCCTCAGCTCACAAGGAATAAAGAGATAGAGAGGAAGATAAAGGACAGCGACAAGAGGATACTCTACGTGCTCAATAAGTGCGACCTGGTTGATGAGGTTGACGCAAAGGATTTCCATCCGCATGTCATCGTCTCAAGCAGGGATAAATTAGGCACGACAAAACTGCTCAAGAAGATACTCGAGCTTGTGAGAGGAGAAGAATGTGTCGTCGGTGTCTTGGGATATCCAAATGTAGGCAAGAGCTCAGTCATCAACCTTTTGAAAGGTAAGAAATCCGCTTCGACAAGCAGTGTCGCAGGCCACACAAGAAGCATACAGCTGATAAAGGCAAAAGGAAAGATAAGGATGCTTGATACGCCTGGGGTTTTTGAATTTGACCAGAAAGACGAATTCCGTAAAGTAGCGATAGGATGCATAAATCCTCAGCAATTGAAGGAGCCTGAATATTATCTCATAAAACTGATGGAAGAGTTCCCTGTGCTTTTCAAGAAATATTTCAAGGCAGACTATAAGGACGCATATGAATTCATAAATGAAGAAGCAGCAAGACGAGGCATGCTCCTTAAGAAAGGCGAGGCAGATACTCAAAGGTTTTCAAGGCAGATGGTCCATGACTGGATAACTGGGAAAGTGCATGAAGCAAGCCTGACAAGACAGCCAGAAAAAGAAGATCCAATTGAAGAATCAGCATGATTCACTTTCTCTGCATAACATATTTGAAATAATCCGGCTTCTCGAACCTATCTTTGACTTCATATCTGTCTTTGAAAAAGTAGCCATACGTATTTCCTGCGGTCTCAAAGAGCTTGAATTTGAAATCAGGATTATCTACTTCAAAAGGATATATTGTATAAGACAGTTCAGGCACAGAATTTGATGCTGCAAATCCAAAAAAATAATTTAAGAGGATTTCTCTCGCATCTGAATACCCTCTTGAAAGATTCTTATCAAAAGGCAGCTTATACATATTCTGGATGCCGTCTAGATTCCAATCCCCTATGTCGTGTGAAAACGACATCGCTGCAGCTCCACCTGAAAAGAACATTTGGTATCCACCTGGCCTTGTCTTGCTGTCAAGGAATGTCTGTGCATGCTGAGGCTCTGGAAATATTGCAATCCGTTTATAGAAATGCGAATATGGATCTATATCCTGCGCCATGAGCCAGTTATATTCTGCCTTATCTCCTCTTTTTAGTTCAATGACTTTGGGAAGCCTATGCATAGTCCCTATGACCAGGCCATCTTGCTCAAGCCTATGCTCATCCCATATCCTTTTTACAGCTTCCTCTACTGTGAGATCTAGGTCTTCTTCTGCTGGTGCCTTTTTTCTCTTGAGTTTCTTAAGCACGCCTGTAAATAAGCTCATGAGGCCTAAGAGAAACAGGTTATATAAAAATACCCACTCAGAAATCAGGAAGGATGCTCACCAATATTAAATATGTGAACATATGTGTGAATGCGGCCTGGATTCCTGAGATTCCCTGCTTCATGACTATGCTTGTTATGAACATCCTTATCAGATTATAGGAGATGATGACAGCAAATAGCAGTATCTTATAATCAAGGCTCTTAAAAAGTGAGGCAATGATGAGTCCGATCACTAGTGATATCATGCTGACAAAAGTCCATTGGTTGAACTGCCCTGCGAAGACATCTGCAGCAGGGATGGTCCATATGGCAAACTGTATCGCCATGGCTGGATCATACCATATCATGAGTATCCCTGATGCCAGCGGCACAAGGTCTAGGTCAAAAGGAAGCCTGCCAAGATAATAAGTGACAATGACGCATGCAGTGAAGAAGAGCAGCCTGATGAGGATATTGCTGAAATATATCAGGAAAAGCAGGTTGATGATTGTGAATAAGAGAGCGCTTCTTATGGATGTCTTTCCAAGCCTCTTCTTGAGCCACTGCTTGAGTTTCATGAATTTGAGTTAGCATTGATAGTTTATAAGATTAGCCTTTGAGCAGAGGATATTATCCTTTGATTGAAAACAGAAATATGTCCCTTTATGGCCAAAGATCTTTTAACAGATGTGCAAAGTTTATAAATACTCATCAACTACATCAAGGCATGTTCTCAGAATTATCTCCGATAGTCCAAGCCCTCATCATGTCATTCTTCACATGGGGCGTGACTGCACTAGGTTCTGCGACAGTGTTTTTCACAAAAGAGGTGAACAAGAAGACCCTTGATGTCATGCTGGGTTTTGGAGCAGGTGTCATGATAGCTGCAAGCTTCTGGTCTCTTCTTGCGCCAGCTCTTCATATGTCAGAGAATCTCCCTATACCCTGGCTTCCTGCTGCAGTCGGGTTCTTAGCAGGCGGTGTTTTTTTGAGGCTGATAGACAAGTTCCTTCCTCATTTCCATCCGGGACTAAAGAAAGTCGAAGGTGTCAAGACTCATTGGCACAAGAATACCTTGTTGATACTTGCAATCACACTCCATAATTTCCCGGAAGGCCTTGCTGTGGGAGTGGCATTTGGAGCTGTCGCTGCAGGCATTGAATCTGCATCACTTGCAGGCGCAATCGCCCTTGCAATCGGTATCGGGCTTCAGAATTTTCCGGAAGGCATGGCTGTCTCATTCCCACTGAGGAGGGCAGGTGTATCGAAATGGAAAGCATTCTGGGCAGGCCAGATGTCAGCAGTTGTCGAGCCTGTTGCCGCTGTCTTAGGTGCAGGGCTTGTCCTCATTTCAAGAGAGATACTTCCATATGCATTGGCATTCGCAGCAGGAGCCATGATCTTTGTATGCGTAGAAGAGATGATACCTGAAAGCCAGGAAGGGGACAATGGGGATATTGCAACGATGGGGACTATTGTAGGATTTGTTGTCATGATGATTCTTGATGTCGCATTAGGATAAGTTTTAAAAACAAAAAAATAATCAGTTATTCTATGGAATTTGGTACACCTATGGATATCCAGATATATCTGAATAAGATGAAGTATAATAGCGAAGAGATGTTCAAATGCCCTGCAAATGTCGTGAAAGAGCAGAGTGCAAACTGCACAGAAGGGGCTCTTTTTGCGGCAACAGAACTTAAGAAGCTTGGTTATAAGGCATTTATCATAGTGATAATTGCAGACAATGATGATGACCATCTCATTGCAGCATTCAAGAGAGGGAAATACTGGGGCGCTGTAGCTAAATCAAACACTTCAGTATTAAGATTTAGGGATGCAGTATATTCTTCAGTAAGAGAGCTTGTGATGTCTTATTTCGACATGTATTTCAACACAAAATATGTGAAGACCATGAGGAGATACAGCGAGCCTATCCCGATAGATTCATTTGAAAGCTATCTCTCTGTTGATGATGGCGACTATTGGGGCATAATAGATGGCGCTAGATATTTCAGGCTGCTTTCAGATGAGATGATAAAGAACCTGGAACCGGCAGATCCTGACCTGTTCAAGCTCTGTTTTGCACTGTCTGATTGGAATGGGATATATAAGGCAGAATAAGAAAGGATTGAAATGAAAGCTGAAAAAAAAGATATCCTAAGATACATGGATAAGCATAAGGTCAAGATAGGTCTGATAGCTGCAATCCTGCTGCTGATGTTTGTATTCAAGGTCAGCATAATCACGACTTGCGTGCTCAGCATAGCCGCAGGCTATATCCAGTATCTGTTCAGCAAATATCAGTTGAAGATGGACCCTGGACACATATTCTTTCTTGGGATACTGCTGGCAAGCACAGCCAGCGGACTGACTGCACTTTTTTTTGTCATATTGGCTGGCATTGTCCCAAAAGTCATCGGAGCTGACATGGATCCAATCATAGTGGTCGCATATCTTGTCCAGGCAGTTGCAGTATTCATAGCAAGTTTCATTGCAGTAGAGATAGTCACTCTTGGCGTGATATTTTCGATACTGACATTTGGGCTCATATTCATAGTCACTGTGATAATTGAGGATTTCAATGTGATAGAAGTGATTGACGATACTCTGATACCGCT
>JAMPXQ010000066.1 GCA_023701075.1 Candidatus Woesearchaeota archaeon | reverse complement strand
CTACAGAGATTGAATAAGGCAATGCTCCAGAAAGTTCATTGCTTGCTTCAGGCAATAGCTCAGCCACTGCATATTCCCTGTTCTTATCCTGTCTTTGAAGGTAACTGAATATTGCCTGCCTTGTACCATATCCAACAGCAATAGCCGCACCTAGTCCAATCACTGCTCCTGCTATTGCAACATATCTCCAAGGATGCTTTCCGGAAAATGATCTTAGGTAAGACCTGACTGAATCTGTGAATCCTTCTGAATAGGCATTATCGACACCATTTCGTTTCATCCTATTTTCGATTGGTCTTGTAGTCTTCTTGGTGAAGGTATGCTTGAATGCATCTTCAGACTCCTGGATATTGGCAAGCGTCATCAAAGTCTTCCAATCATTCTCATCTATGTATTCCCTGATCTCATGGCCTATCTCCAAGAGGAGATTGTTCAGGTCGCTCATGTGATAATCGACATTAGGATCAGCATAGCTATCCAGCTCTCTTACCATCCTGTCTGCTAAATCGTTCCTTCCGATCTTTGAAAGCTCTTCTGCAAATTCCATGGCTTCAGCATAAGTATATAGTATATGCCATTCCCTATACTGCTTTAAGTCACAGGTCACTTCTAAAGGCAGTTCATTTGCGTCTTTCTGTTTTCCATTTGATTTTATATTGGCATATAGCCCGGCATTGGTGGCTATTGATTCCAGATTCCCATCCCTGTAGATAGGTCGGTTGTAATTATTCAGTTCAGGTATTGGTCCAAAAAGGCCTAGGAATGCATTGATTGCACCGGTTATCTCAAAAGGAAGCTTCTTGAGCTCTTCTCCTGCTGCATAGAACATTCCATGCTTGAGATTATCGCCAAAACTCCTATGGATGCCTTTATCAGAGAAATCAGAGTATAGCCTGACGATCAATTGGGTTAGATTCAAGCCTTCAAGCTCTTTGAATTGCCTGATATCCGGTTGTGTGAAGTTATACTTCTCTTTGAATTGCCTTACCAAGTTGACCAGGGACACTCGCAAAATTTAGTATATATAAAGGTTCTTACTTTAGCGAGAGAAAAACAACCTAAAGAACTGGAAAAAGCAATCACTAGATCTTTCTTTTTCCTTCTTCATCCTCGATATGGATGACTTCTACTGGACAGGATTCTGCAGCCTCTAGATTGATATCAAAATCCTTCTGGTCAATCTCAAGCTCCTGCCAGCCCTTATCGACATGTTTGCCGGTTATTATGTCCGACTTGCCGTCATCATTCATCTCCCAGAATTTTGGAGCGATGACTGCGCAGGCCCCGCATCCTATGCAGTTTGGCCTGTCGTGTAAAAGCTTGAATTTTGCCATAGTCCTATGGAAATTCAGTTTTTTATAAAACTATCGCTAATAAATAACATAGACGTAATCTATTTGGATTTAGTGACGCCTAGTTTAGGGCATTCTCGCTCTAATGAGCACTTTGTGCATGAAGGGTTAGGGGCCTTGCATACCGCTCTCCCATGCTCTATCAGTACATAGGTTATCTTGTTCCAATGGTCTTTAGGATATAGTTCCATCAGGTCTTTCTCGATCTTCTCAGGTGCCATGTTCTTGGTCAGCCCTAACCTGAAGCTCAGCCGTTTCACATGAGTATCTACTGCAATCCCATCATTTACTCCAAATGCATTGCTAAGGACAATGTTTGCAGTCTTTCTTGCAACACCTGGAAGCATGAGGAGCTCAGCCATTGTCTTAGGAACGGCTCCATTGTGCTTTTCGACAATGATTCTGCAGGTCTCTTGGATATGCTTGGCTTTAGCATTATAGAACCCTGTAGATTTGACATACTTCTTGAGTTCATCAATTTCACAGGTAGCATAATCCTTTGCAGTCTTAAAGCGCTTGAAAAGCTCTTTTGTGACTATATTCACCCTGATGTCTGTGCACTGGGCAGAAAGCATCACTGAGATCAGCAGTTCTAAAGGATTTGAATAATTCAAAGATATTTTTGGATAAGAATATTCTTTAGCAAGAAGGGAATATGCCTCATTATGTTTGATCATGAATAATTAGATAAATTAAGATAATAAAAAACTAAGCTTTAAATATAATCACTGAAATATAGTAAAAATGGGAAAACACATTCGAATCATCTCATCACCTCATAACAGTCCTCATTTTTCTGATACAACATTTAAAATGGACAGTGGAGAAATCACACGGCATTCCTGGGATATTGGAGAGGATGGCCAAAGGATAAATGTCCAGTATATGGAAGGAGATATGAATTTGTTCCTCCCGGGCATAATACTTAAGGACCTTGAACATCTGCTTGCTATTGCAGATATACCAGATAATAAGCAAAGGTTTGATTTTTATGACGGCTTTATTACAGTGCCATATAGAATCACAGAAGAAGATCTATACAACATACTTGCTGATGAATATGGACATGATTCCTTTTTTACACCTGCATTCTTTAAAGAGCAATTAAGAGATGCATCTATGGACTTTTTAAATAGTCCTGTGGCACAAAGGATTAAGGAATATATGGGAAGTGATGGATTTTATGCATATGTACCTGTCATTCAGACACTTGATATGAATGGAAGAGGGATACTTCTTATCCCTGTTTCATTGCCTAATTACCTTAGCATAAGCAGATTTAAAAACCATTGGCAGATTATGGAGCACAATTTTCTGGAACCGATAAAACAAGCATACCTATCAAATTATGGAGATAGATAGACTATTTGTTAGATTTCACAAACAAGGGTTTTAGTTTTTCTTGAGGATTGATAAAACGATTTAACGACTAAGATTCAAATCAGAACTTCGTCTCATCAAAGAACCAGTCTGTCCCAAACATATATTCAAGGATGCCGACATCATGGAAAGAATTTGTAGCGCAATGCGCTCCGCCGTCGTCTGCAATGTCTTTCGTGCAGGCATCTGGTACAGTGATCACTTCTATCCCTTTGGTTCTCAATGACTCTGTAAGCCGGTCTGCTGCATAGGTCACTATCTTCCTGGTAGCTTCACAGACTGCAAAATTAGGCCCGAATGGCTCATATGAAGGGACAACGTCAAAATTATCAAGCATCCTTGCAAGTGAGCCCTTATTCTCTGATCTATAAGCTTCATCTATCACAAATACATTGCACCAAGGGATATAATTCATCTTATGGTCGATATCTGTATAAAGCCTGCTGGAAGGGACTATGTATGTGCCTATGCCTAACAGGTCATTGAATGCGCTGGACATGAGTTCAGATTGATGCTTTGATCTTGCAGCGAATTCAGAGATTATGAATCCATGATACGTAGGGATGACGCTGCCTCCGTTTATGCCCCAATAATCCTCACAAGGGATATTGATGTCAGGTTCAGGGAAATAAATATCCCCCCATCTAAGATAAGCATTCCTGGGATAATCAATATTGATCAGCCTATAAGGCAGCTTATCTTGGAGAGCAATTGATAATTTATGGCTTACCTGCCAATTGCTTGGTATTGTATTCCTGGCTATAAGCATCTTGAGATTTTCTGATGGCAGATGTGTCTCTTCTATATACGGCTCTCCAAAACAGCCATCTACATAATCTCTCCTAAATATTGAAAGGTTTGCCATTTATCCAAATAATCGACTATTACGTATTTCAATGAATAGCTATAACTCCAGATTATTAAACATATTTGAAAAGATGTTGGAGGAAAAAGCACGATGGGAAAATACCCTAATGGAACAATCAAGATAAGGGATAAATTATTATAGTCAGAAGCTATGATATATCTATGCTCCATCAGATTACAGAGAAGATACCAAACGGCAAGCTTCTTACAGTGAAAGTGGAATTCGACCATAAGATAAAGCACGTTCAGATACTTGGTGATTTCTTCGCGCATCCTGAAGAATCCATCATAGATATAGAATCAAGGTTCATGAATGTTGAATTAGGCTTTGATGGAGAGGATATGATAAAAGATATAGAGGGATTGATTAGCAGAAGAGGCTATGAGCTTATCGGTGTTGATGCAGCATCTATAGTAAGGCTTGTGAAGAGGGCATTAGGATGAGATGGAGAATCATACCGCTTACAACATATGACGCATATATGAATATGGCTATAGATGAAGCGCTGAGCGAATCAGTCGCAGCCGGGGCTGACCCGACAATTAGATTCTACAAATGGAAGCCTTCTGCAGTGTCGCTTGGATATTTCCAGAGCATGGATGATGTCGTAGACAAAGACTCATGCGCAAGGCAGAAAGTCGATATCGTGAGAAGGAGGACAGGCGGAGGCGCAGTCTTCCACTGGGAAGACGGCGAAATAACTTATTCTGTGATTGCTCCACTGGACATGTATCCAAAAAACATCATTGAAAGTTATAAGATAATATGCGGATACGTCATAAAAGGGTTGAAGAACCTTGGCATAGACGCGAGGTTCGCTCCGATAAATGACATATTGGTAGATGGAAAGAAGATATCAGGCAACGCCCAGACAAGAAGGAATGGCGTCCTTCTTCAGCATGGGACAGTCCTTCATGATGTAGATGTCCATAAGATGTTCTCCCTATTGAAAGTGCCTGATGAGAAGATAAAAGACAAGATGATACAGAATGTGATGGAAAGGGTGACATCCATACAGAATTTCAAGAAGATAAGCCAGGAAGAGACCTATGAAGCTCTGCTCAAAGGTTTTTGCGAAGAGAAAGAATACGAATTCAAAGAGCTCACAGAAAAAGAATTAGAAAGAGCAATAGAGCTTGCTGGAAGCAGGTATTGCTCAGACAAGTGGAACTTCATGAGATAGCTATCTCACATAATCCTTGAATGCAAGCAATGTCTCAAGCCCTGCCAATATATGTGCTTCTCGAATCTGCATCTCCCTGGATTGGAATTCCTGCATATCGATATGCGGTTGTTCTAATACTACATTGTCGCTTATGGATAGCAATTCAGATGCCAGTATTTCTCTTCCATTAGGATCATGGCGATTATACCAATCCCTTACTGCGCATATAGGGCTGCATTCCATAGAGACTGCAATGACATCGTCTCTTGAACCGCGTAATTTGCTTTGCTCAGCATCCCAATAGAAATCATCTGTTGTCCTCGTCATGGCCTCATACACAGTCTGGAATGCAAATTTGGATCTGTTAGCATTCTCTATCAGGGATCTCCTCAATATCTCATCGGTAATGGCCCTATATCCTGGCCCCATTATCTTTTCAGATGTGCTTTCTGCAATCTCAACTTCAGTAGTAGCTACAAAATCGCCTATTTTCAGGTTTTTATTGAGCGCACCGGCTGTCCCTATCCTGATTATTACCATCCGATTATAATCACAAGATTCAATTATCTCAGGAAGAGTGATTGCAACAGAAGGCGGACCCATGCCTGTTGAAAAAGCTGTGACAGGCAATATACCCTTATAAGTCCCATGGACTGTGACAAGGCCTCTATGTTCAAACACTTTATAACCAGAATCCAGATGGTCCTGTGCCACTGTCCTGATCCTATCAGGATCTCCACCTGTCAATACAAAAGGATTAGCATAATTGATGCCCAGATGATACATTGAATTCCCTACATCTAAAGTTCTTATCCTTCTCATTTTCTTTACACCCCATAATGATCGACAATGCTTAGTATTGGTGGAGGGCTTCCAGCATAGTCTTTTGTGATTGTCTTTCGGCCGCCTAGATACATTATTTCAATGGCATGCATGATAGCGGCAATTCTTGCACCTGTAGGGATCTGCAGTTCCGCTGCTCTTTGAGCGGCATATCTTTTTTGCGATGCACTGACATACCAGCTCCCACTAGGACGCATCCTATCAGGTCCGACATTGAATGCAACCTGTCCTTCAAAGAATCCTACTGCCCTTCTTCCTGCACCTGAAGTAAGACCTGTCGCCAAGATATCATCACAAAGGACACCTAACACATCTCCACTTTCAATGAGTTGCGCTTCTAGTGTCTGTTCAGGAGGATATTCTGGTATATATCTTACCTGGAACACAGCATCTGGTATCTTCCCTGCTTTTCTCACTGCAATATATCCCTTATCTTCAGTGACTGCAAGGCCGCCTGCAAGATTGAATCCTCTTGCCTCGATGCCTATTACCGTATTGTATTTAACTGAATGATGATAAAGCAGGAAAGCAAAAGAATCATTGATCAATCTTGGTATTCCAGGATGCCTCTCAGGTTCCAGGATATTCAAGAACTCAACAGGCTTTATTGAATCTCCGCTCAGGTGGTCTACATAGTACTTGAAAGTATCTGATGTTGTTATTTCATTCCTGATCCTTGCTGCAACATGCGTGAGGGCCATAGACCAGATTGGAGAGATATCCATGCCCCTGAATTTCAGATAATCTCTTGGTGCCTCTTCATGAAGCTTCTCTAGGCCGCCTGCTGTAATCAGTTCATGTTGGGCTGGCCAATAGTTTGTCTTTAATGCAGCTTGGATTGCTGAAGCAATGTTTGAAAGCCCAAATTCTGCTCTTGGAACAGTCATAAGAACCTTATCCAGCGCAGGTATGAATTCTGCCCCAGAATCCGGAGAGAGGTTGATTCCATAATTATGGCCTGAAAGAAACTGCAAATCAGATATACGTATCATTTTCAAATCACCCGATAATCTAAATATATTCTGATATTTATATATGCCTTACTACTTAATATAGACAAAAAATATAGAAAAAAGCTAAATGATCATGCCCATGCTGCCAGGATGCCTGCAGATATCAGAAGCACGACAAGATAATGCATCGAATTTATCAGGTATAGCTTGACTGGCTTTTGCTCATATAAGACTATATTGAACATGGTAGTCGCTAAAAACCCGCTCCATATGAGGAAGCCTACAGTAAGCCCTTGGCTGAACTTTACGATGTTTAGGAAATTCAAGAAAAGATCAGTCATGAACACAAGGATAAATGTCGTAAAAAAACCACCGAGCATTGATTTCCACATGCTCTTGTTCCTCTTCTCGATTGCTTTCTTATCGATCTTGACATTGATAAGTTTAAGCCATGCATTTCCAAATAGCACAGGGCTATACCAAAGAGCGCCTATGAAAAAAGCGATAATGGTAGTCACGAATACCGAAAGATAATTCATATTGCTTCACCTCATTCTAACGATTTCATCAAATCTATCATGAACCTGGACGCAGTCGCTCCATCTATGATCCTATGGTCATATGTAAATGAGAGCGGCATCACCTTCCTGATGACAACTTTTCCGTCTATGACCTTTGGCACATCCTCGATGCTCCCAAGTCCCAATATCGCAGATTCAGGGTAATTCAAGATAGGAGTGAAATACTTGACGCCGACAGAACCGAGATTTGAGATGGTGAAGG
>JAMPXQ010000065.1 GCA_023701075.1 Candidatus Woesearchaeota archaeon | reverse complement strand
GCTCTATGCTGCCCATCCTTTGTGTATGTGCTGGTCTCAACAACTTTCACATCTTCTCTGCTTGATGCAACCTTTTGTGCAATCTTTTTTGCAGCTGGGCAATGCGGACATGTCGGGCTTGTGAAGACTTCAATTTTTACCATGTGGCTGAGGAAAGCACTACTCTTTTATAAATGAGACGATGTAGTGAAAAAAAAGAACAGATATTAGAACTATCCAATGAAAAAACGAAAGAGACTCACACTGGTTCTTTAATGAGATTTTTCAGGTCAAGCTTTTTTGTATACATGATGACATTTCCTTTGCCATCATATTCCCATTTGTCTTTTGGCCTGTCTGCATAGATTTCAATGCCATTGCCATCAGGATCCATAAGATAGATAGCTTCGCTCACACCGTGGTCAGCTGCGCCGTCTATTGGCCATTTGTTCTCTATAAGCCTTCTTAGTGCCTTCGAAAGCTCTTTCCTACTAGGGAATAATATAGCAAAATGATACAGCCCTGTTGTCCCTTCTTCCGGTTGCTTCCCATCAAGGCTTTCCCATGTATTGAGGCCGATATGGTGATGATACCCTCCTGCAGATAAGAATGCTGCGCTTTCTCCATATCTTGCAGTTATCTCAAATCCAAGGATATCTCTATAGAATGCTATTGCCCTATCAAGATTTGAGACTTTGAGATGGATATGGCCTATCCTGACATCATCAACTAGAAGTTTTTTGTTTTTTGTCGGTTTCATAAGAATAAAAAAATTAAATTAAAAATTATACCTTTGCAAGCTGTCTTTCGATTGCGGCTTCAAAGTTCGCAAGCGGCTGTGCCCCTCTGATGGATTCTCCTATTACAGTCTTTCCATCTGGCTGCACGATTCCTATGACGAATCCTGGTGTCCCTTGGACTCCTGACTGTCCGCCTGATGCCATGTCTGCATTGATTTCAGATTCATATTTCTTTGAATCATAGCAATCATTCCATTTTGACATGTCAAGTCCCATCTCTTGTGCCCATACCTTCAGGTTCTCAGCGCTTAATGTTGCCTGGTTCTCGAATATCTTATCATGCATATCCCAGAATTTTCCCTGATCGTCGGCACATTCAGCTGCTAGGGCTGCTGGCATTGCATCAGGATGGAAGCTTAGCGGGAAGTCCCTAAAGACAACTCTTACTTTTCCTGTCTCGACGTATTTTTCTCTGAGTGGAAGCATTGTCTGTGTATAGAACCTTCCGCAGAATGGGCATTCGAAATCTGACCATTCAACAATCACTACTTTAGCATCCTTGCTTCCTTCAACAGGATCATCATCCATGCTTGCTGTGACTTCAGTTGGTGCTGTTGGTGCTGTTGGTTCAGGTGTTGGGGTTGGTGCTGCTGGAGCTCCTCCTGCAAGCTGCCTGTCGATGACTGCCTTGAAGCTTTCAAATGGCTGTGCTCCTACTAGCTGCTCTCCGTTTATCAAGAACGTAGGTGTCCCGCCGATGCCTTTTGCCTGTCCTGCTTTGAAATCGTTCTGTACTATTGTTGCTTTCTCTCCTGAATCAAGGCATTTGTTGAATTTCTCTGCATTGAGCCCTAGGTCGACTGCATATTTCTTCAGGTCTGGAACAGTCAAGGCCTGCTGGTTCTCGAATAGCTTATCATGCATCTCTGAGAATTTTCCCTGGTCTCTTGCGCATTCGCTTGCTTCTGATGCTTTCTGGGCATTCTCATGGAAGCTTAATGGGAAGTGCTTGAAGACTACTTCTACCTTATCACCATATTCTTTCTCTATCTGTTTCACTGTTGGGTATGCTCTTCCGCAGAATGGGCATTGGAAATCTGAATATTCCTCGATGACTATCTGGGCTTTGCCTTTATTCCCGCCACCATCTGCTGGCTTTGTTCCTGCTACTGCAGAAAGGCCGTCAAGTGCGCTTGTGACTGCGCTTTTGACATTTGTTGGCAGATCCTTGCTTTGAAGTGCCTTCAGATCTGAGACAACTGTGTTCACTGATACTCCAAGCCTAAATCCATCTGTGAAGATGGAAAGCACAAGAAGTATTCCTAATACTACAGCTGCTGTCTTCCATATGTCAAGGCCGCTTTCTTTTGGCTCTTCCACTGACACATGGTGTTCAGAATGTTCTTTCTTCTTAATTCTTTCACTCATCTTATTTTCCTCCCTAGTTTATATTATACTGATTATTTGACTTATTATATATTGTAGAATCATGTTTTGATTGGGTGGTTTATAAAGATTAAGAAAAATTGAACAAAAGATAGGTAAAAACAGGTAAAATTAAAAAGAAAGCAGAACTACAGCCTGATATGGCTGCAAAGTCCAATTATAATCAGCTGATTATCCTTACAATAGGCATGACACTTATCATCATCTTCTCTTTTGTATTCATTGAAAGGTTCTTCAATTCCAAGATAGAAGAGACAAGGGTGCTGCAGTACCAGAACCAGCAGCTCCAGATAGCCATACAGACATCTTCTTCATTGAAAGATTTCGTTGAATACATAAAGAACGAGCTCATTTCACTGTCGCTCAGTTCTCCTCCGAAAGGGTATTATTCGATCGAGAAGAAATACCTGAGCAATTATTATGGGAGCCTTATAGATTCTATAGTATCTGTAGTGAAGACTGATAAGGAGGGGAGAATAGTCCGGACATCTGAAAGATACATGGATTATGATTATGGAAGCATCATAAAAGATTATCATTTTGATTTGGCACAGGTGAACCAGGACGCCGTAGTGACCCAAGTCTATGTGGATGGCTCTCCATTCCTGTTGGTGATTGTCCCGGTATATGAAGAGTCAAGATATTCATCTACGATAAAAGGTGATTTTGATGGTGTGATCGCTGCAGCAATAGACATCCACCTGGTAGAAGAGCTATATTTCTCGCAGATTAAGACTGGGATGAACAGCAGGATTTGGCTCATGGATAATCGTGGAATCATGCTCTCCTCACCTTTGAATTGGATGACATTGAAGAAAGGTGATGATTTTTTTGACTGGGTGAAGAATACCTACCCAATGAATTCAGATAACATAAACAGGATGATTGCTGAGAAAGAAGGCTCTCTCAATAATGGATGGTATCCATATCCTGATTCAATAAGTTCTTACTCTTATTCCTATTTCAGTGCGGGATATGGCTGGATAGTCCTTGTAGATACCCCAAAGAACGAGATTACAGAAGGAATCCTTCCGCTTCAGCAGAAGATGCTCTATTTCCTAATTGCCCTGCTGGTCTCCTTTTCAGCATTTTTCATAGTCATCCTTGTGATGTTGAGGTCAAAGGAAAAGACCGAGGTCGCACTGCAAAAAGCTGAGCTGACATTAGAGAAGCTTGGGATTATAGCAAATCCTGAAAAGGGTAATGTATCTAAGATGAATATATCTCTCAAAGGGAATCATATCTATATGATCCAGGCAAAGAAAGACGGCAAGGCTCTGGAATTCTTCTTGGATATACTTGGAAAAGAATATCTAGGGTTGATAATATCACGTGAGAACACTGAATTTTTAAGGAAAGAATTCGGAGTTGAGAATACTCCTATAATAAGGCTGGGGAATCCTAAGTCAAAAGAAGACAGGCTCTCCATGATAGATTGCAAGGACCTCTTCACGATAATGAAGGAGTTCATGGATAAGAATGAGAATGCAGCTATATATCTAGATAGACTTGATTATATCTTCGAGAATAACGGGTTCAACAAAACAATAAGGTTCATCTATGATTTGAAGGATGCTATGTCAAAGGATTCGATAATATTATTGTCAGTCAATACCCAGTCTCTCTCTTCAAAGCAGCTCAGTCTTGTAAGCGAGGAAGCACAGGACATAACAAATCTGGTCTCAGCAGATGATCTCAAGCTGCAGAAGGACATATATGAGATATTGTCATTCATAAATTTCCAGAACAGCAGCAATAAGAAAGTTGTCTTCAAGGATGTTTCAGTCAGGTTTGATATAACAAAGCCTACTACAAAAAAGAAGATCATGCAGCTGGTCAGCTTGAATTTGATAAGTATAGAAGAGTCAGGCAGGGAAAAATCACTTGTCATGACGCAGCAAGGGAAAGAGCTCATCTCAAAACAGGCATGAGACAATAAAGATTATCTGACTGGTCTGATTTAAACACATCCTAGAAGTTGATTATACCCCTCTAAGTCCTGTCTGGTTGTTATTAACATATAAAACTAAGAAAAAAAGGATTATTTCCTTGATGTTTTCTTTGAGACTGCCTTTTTTGCTGGCTTCTTTGCCATTGCCTTTGCTGGCTGTTTCTTTTTTGCCGCCTTGACTTCCTTCTTCACAGTCTTTGCTGCAGCTTTGGCTGGCTTTGCTGCCTTTTTAGGCTGCTTTATCTCTTCTTCCTTGGCCTTTCTGTTCTTGCAATCTTCACAATATAGCGATCCGGCATACCTGGGATAGAAGACATTGCCGCAGATCATGCACTTCTTCCTGACTTTGTATAGTTTGGCCATATTTAAATGGGAAAAACATCTTGTTTAAAAGGGTTACGCTTTGCAGCCTGTTTTTACAGCAAGTGACTGGAAACTGACCTTGCCAGAAAGCTCAGTCTCGTTCCTAAATCTCCAGGTCGGATATCCCTCAATTTTTTGCTGTGAGCAGAATTCAGTCTGTTGCTTGTCAGCAGTGGAACACTCTACATATCCGCCGTTATTTTTCAATATTCTCCATGACTGGCCGAATTCCTTTTTCTGCTCCTGACAGTGAGGGCACCACCATGCACCATACATCACAGCACCGCTATCGACAAGGCACTGCGCAAATTCATCATATTTTCCGTTCTGGTTCCTCTGTACAAGGAAAATGCCTCCTAAGATGACAAAGAAAAGTACCCACCACTTGATATCCATGGATATTGGGGAAATCAGCTGGGTTAAAAAGATTATGTTTAAGCTGTATCTTTACCCCTTTAGGTTCTCCATCACTTCTGTGAAAGTCGGATGGATATGTATAATCCTCCTAAGGTCACTGACCTTTGCACCCATATTTAGGAGCGCTATCATCTCATGTATGATGTCATCTGCATTAGGCCCTATTATCTCAGCGCCGATGAGCTGTTCAGTTTTCTTGTTGTATATCACTTTTGCAAGGCCTCTTTGGTCTTCAGTTATCCTTGCCCTTCCTACATTTATGAACCCTGCCTTAAGCACACCATGATCTATTTTCAGTTCCTTCGCCTTCTTCTCATTGATTCCTACCCCGCCTATAGGTGGATTGGTGAACACTGCAAAGGGCATCAGTTCAAATTCCATCTTTCTCTTCTTGTTTTCAAGGGCATTGCCGATGGCTACATAGCTCTCTCTTTTTGCTGCATGTGCAAACATGGCCCTCCCATTGACATCCCCTATGGCATATATGTTCTTATTTGAGGTCTCAAGGAATTCATTCACGGTTATCTCTCCTCTCTTTCCAAGTTCAACTCCTGCTTTGGCCAGGTCTAACCCTTCAGTATTAGGTACCCTGCCTGCTGCCATGAATATTTTTTCAGCCTTTATCTTTTTTCCATTGTAGAATACTGTGTCTTTCAAGACTTCAGTGATGTCTGCACCTGTGATGATCTTTATTCCGCTCTCCTCAAGATACTTGATTAGTAGTTCTCTTATATCATCATCAAGCATGCCTAGGACTGTTGGGAATTTCTCAAGCACTGTGACCTTTGTCCCAAGTTCAGAGAAGAAAGTCGCAAATTCCATGGAGATGTATCCCCCGCCTATCATTATTATTGATTTTGGCAATCTCTTTATCTGCATGGCAGATGCATTGTCAAGGTAATCGCACTTGTCTATCCCTTTGATAGGAGGTATGAAATTCCTAGCTCCGGTAGATATGATTATTCTTTTTGCTGTGAATGTCTTTTTTCCGACTGCGACAGAGTTTTTCCCTAAGAACCTAGCTTTCCCTTTTACATGGACAATATTCTTGTTCTTCTCAAGCCCTTTATAGATATGGTCCTGCCCTTCCTTGACAATCGCATTCACTCTCTTCATGAGCCTTGAGAAATCAATCCTATAGTTCGTATGCAGCCCGAATTTTGAGAGGCTGCCTCTGAGAGAATAGAGATGCGATGAGTGAAGCATAGCTTTTGTCGGTATGCATCCTGTATTAAGGCAGGTTCCTCCTAGTGTCCCTGGATCGATGAGAAGCACCTTTATGTTTTTTGAGGCTATAGTGGCAGTCCTAAGCCCTGCAGTCCCTCCGCCTATGACCATGAGTTCAAAATCCATATGATATCACCATGCAGGTTTCAGGCTATTGTGGTTTATATATTTTAGTATGGCTAAAGAATATCTGTTTATTGCTGGATGCAGGCTATTATAAAGTAAGCTATTGATTGAAAACAAACGCTTAAATAAGTGTGGCCAAAGCATATATCTCATGTACATCCCAAAGCGTTATGGAGAATCGAAGATAGCTGAGTGCCCTTTTTGCTCAAAGCCATCATTCACGAAGAACAAGCAGAAGATTCCAGTCTGCAAGGATCATGTGAATGAGGTCATGCCTGAGATAAAGTGTGTCTGCGGCTCTTACCTGGACCTGAAAGAAAGCAAATATGGCCCGTTCTTTGTCTGCATGAACTGCGGCACAATGAACCTCAAGAAAGGCATGGAGATGCTCTCGTTGAAGAAGAGTGATGCAAAAGAAGCAGCCCCACTGCAGCAGAAGGTATCTGTCAACAGGTCAGAAGGAAAAAATGAATCGATCCTTGATTCCGGGAAATACAAGGATTTTGATTATGGGATTGATTGAGAATGAAACGAGGATATCTAATCCGGATTTGTGACAGAATAATCAATTATCTCATCTAGATTATCAAAAGTGACTGTTTCATAGAACAGAGGATTGTTCTCATTTAGATATAGTTCATATAGGGCATGGTAATGTTCAGATTGTATTTGGCTTATCCTGTCTGTTTTTTTATCATAGAAAGAAATTCTCTGTGAAAAGGCAGTATTCATATCTATTCCATTTTTAAGGCTATATCCTATTAGTATGCCTATCTGACCTGCCTGGAAATCTCTCAGTGCTTCTTCATCTGCCAGCTGTGATTCAAAAAAATCTGTAAGAGGATCATCTATCTGCGTATTCAGTCTTAAAGAGGATAATCCATATTCAAGCAGCTTAAAGTAGTTTTCAGGATCCTTGAAAAAATCTTGGTTGAACTCGTGGAACGAATTCAAGAACTCAATTTCCGCGGTTTCAGAATAATATCCTGATGAGACATAAAAAAAGATATGCTTTGCCTGGTCAAAAGCCAATTCTCTGTATTCCACTCTCAGATCATCCGGATTCCCAAAAAACCATTCTGGAGAGATTAGGCATGGTATTGGTTCTTTGTTGAGTTTTTCATATATCTTGCTTCTTATAGACCCTATTGTTGAAGAATCTTCCTTATTTCGTCTT
>JAMPXQ010000064.1 GCA_023701075.1 Candidatus Woesearchaeota archaeon | reverse complement strand
GAAAAATATAACGACTAAAAAGTAGTATCTTTTTAAATAAATTCTTACTCCCATACAGATTATGGTCACAATAGATGAATTGATGGAAACAAAAGATCTGTTCAGCACTATTGAATCAAGGCTTGGATTGAGATTCAAGATGGATATGGGGCATAAGATAATAATACCTGTTTTTGAACCAAGATCAGGAGATGATGACACCTATAAGTTATTGATTGATTCAAAGAATGAAGTATATATGTATTCTATGAAGACCACAAAGGTCTTGGCTACAGATGGCACAGGCAAGACATATGATTTCGACAAGACTAAATTTTTTCAGGCAATGACAAAAAAAGACGGCAGCTATTTTGTAGCTAAGTTTGATGTTTTGGAAAAGAAGCACGCAGATGCAAAATCAAGAGAGATTAACCCTGCTGCTAAGATATACCATGCATTCAAAGGTGCAATAGACTATATGTTCTCTGACAAGAATGCTGTGGATTATGTTGGAAAATGGAAGGATTCATTGGGAAGATATTATTGGCTCAATTCTGTCTACATAGCAAGCATCACTGCAGTTGCCTCATTTGCTTATTTCACTTTAGCGGGAGAACCTGACATCTCATTATTTGGAGCTAATGGATATTATACTGCTGCTGCAATGTTCAACATTGGTCTAGGCATTATCTCAGTAGGAGATATAGCAATCCAACGTGTAAAAAATAATACCCAGCAGATAGCAAGGATTGCAGCGAATGCTGTATACCTCACTGCTGCTGCATTGACAACATATGGTATAGCTGACCTTTTCACTCAGGTCACGTCTAATCTTCCTTAACTTAAGATCTCAACTCTGCAGAAATCGCATAATTGCTTGAATTCTTCAGCATCTTTCTTAGTGCCTACAAGACTGCCATAATGCATTGGGATTGCAACTTTAGGCATGATCTTCCTTGCTGCAGCTGCTGCTTCTTTTGGACCCATGACATAAGTCCCTGAAACTGGCAGGAATGCCACATCTGCACTTATATCTTCCATCTCAGGGATGAAATCAGTGTCTCCGCTGTGATAGAACTTGATGCCTCCTAGTTCAAAGACATATCCCACCCATCCATTCTGCTTAGGATGGAACGGTTTTTCTAGATTGTATGCTGCGACAGCCTTTATATGGACACCTGCAGCATCTATGCTGTCCCCTATAGCAACCGTCCTTGCTTCACCTATCTTCAGTTTTTCTATGACATCGACAGTCCCGACTATTATTGTCTTGGAATCAGCAATCCGCTTTAGGTCATCAGGAGAGAAATGATCATAATGGCCATGTGTTATAAGTACAATGCTGGCCTTGTCCTTCTCGTGTATCTGGAAAGGGTCTATATATATTGTCTTGCCTAGGAAATCAAGCCTGAAAGAATCATGTCCAAGCCATTTTATCTTGATCCCGGAGATATCTAATGTCATAATGCATCCCTCAGTTCTTTTATCGCTTTGACGCTGTCTCTTGCACTGAATATTGCGCTTCCTGCAATGAACACATTGGCTCCTGCAGATGCAGCCTCAAAGATCGTCTCCTTGTTTATGCCGCCGTCGATGAGGATGTCTTTTCGAAATCCGATGGCCCTAAGCACATGTATCTTCCCTAGCACCTCAGGCATGAACTTCTGGCCGCCGAATCCGGCATAGACGCTCATTATGAGCACTGCATCAATGTCCTTTAAGACAGGCCTTATTATGTCAATGCTCTTATCAGGATTGAGGGCAAGCCCGCATTCCACACCCAATTTTTTGATTCCGTTTATGGTGCTCCTAAGTCGTCTCCTATCAAAAAGTTCAGCGTGGAAGAATATCCTGTTCACGTAAGGAGCGAAATCCTTTGCATATTTGAGCGGATCTGTGATCATCAGGTGGCAGTCCATAGGAAGCTTAGTCTTGATGTCCTTGACAATAGGGCTTCCATAGCTTATATTAGGCACAAAATGGCCGTCCATGATATCAAGATGCAAAGAATCAGAATGCTTCTCTATCTTTCTTATCTCTTCATTTAGCTTTCCAAAATCTGCTGAAAGTATGGAGGGGGATAGATTATTTTTCATAGTCGCTTATCCTCTTTATCCTTCGTACATGTCTCTCAGCCTTTGTGAATTCAGTCTCCAGAAAAGCATCGATGATCTTCTCTGCCTTCTTCGTTGTCAGCCAGTCCCCGGGAAGGGCGATGACATTTGCATCATTGTCTCTTCTTGCATGCTCTGCAGATTTCACATCGCTGCATGAGACAGCTCTAACATTTTTCACCTTGTTTGCAGCAATCACCATGCCGCCTGAAGAACGGCAGAACAATATCCCTTTGGGCCTATTTTCCCATCTCATCTTTGGGCTGTCTTCTTTTCCTACCCGGATAGCGACAGAGAAAGCGAAATCAGGATAATCATCCTTGGGCTGGTATTCTACATTTCCAAGGTCTTCAACCTCATTTTTTTTCTTGAGGAGGTATCTCATGATATGCTCTTTGAGTTCATATCCGCCGTGATCAGACCCTAAGTAAATCATAGAGATATCTAGTTGCATGGCTTTTTTATACTTTTCTAAACTTGGATAAGATTAAGAAGAGAGGACTATATGGCTCATCAGATGGATCTTCTCATGAATACCACTCTTGACTGCCCGACATATTCTCCTTTTACAGCATCTATAGGTATATCTACAAAGTAGGCTATCGTAACTTTCTCACCTGGAAGGATGTTCACTTCGCTTTGCGAGACAGATACAAAAGGAGTGATGTTCCCGGAATTCATTATCTTTGCAGTCACTGCAAACTTGAAATTGTTGGTGAGGTTGATCTCTCTTGATACCTGGCTTCCTAGGCTGGTCCTGCCGAAATCAAGGCTGGTGGAATTGACATTTATCCCGAAGATGT
Source organism: Candidatus Woesearchaeota archaeon (assembly GCA_023701075.1). Lineage (GTDB taxonomy): Archaea > Nanobdellota > Nanobdellia > Woesearchaeales > GW2011-AR15 > GW2011-AR15. The sequence goes on along the minus strand of JAMPXQ010000064.1, from coordinate 4,632 downwards.
CATCAGCCTTGACCTTCATATTGACATATTTTATATCTACTATATAGTTCCAGTTGAACAAGAGAAGAGCTGATGAGACGAATATTAAGAGTATCAGGAGTGCAAACATGAGCTTATTCATCTTGCTCTCCTAAGGAGCTCATCGACCTTCTGAGGCTCCCATCCTTTCTTTATCATCATATCTTTTATGTACGCATCGCTGTATTTCAACCTGAGCTGCCTGATGTTCTCTATGACCTCTGGAGGGATATACTCCTTCCTTGGCCTTGTGAATTTGACAATCAAGAAGACATTCACAATCAGGAAGATGACAAGCAGGATTGTCATCATGGTGAGAGGTGTGAACTTGAAAGTGTTTGGCATCTCAGTCACTGTCTCAGAATTGAAATCCCCTATTTTTATTGTCTCTTCTACTGTAGTTGATTCATCTTCAAATTTGAGTGTCACGACAGCGATATAATCTCCAGGGACAATCCCATTGGTGTCAAAATAAGCCTCAAGCTGCCTTGCCTGGAAAGGATACAGCTCTAGGTTGAGGGATTTGAACTCCTTTATCTTCCTGGACTTATCCTTCTCAAATATTGATATCACTGCATAGGTCTCATCAATCTTTGAGTTCCAGCCGCTCTCTACATTGATGAGCATCCTATTGATACTGTCTGTCTTGAACTCCTTGTTGAAATCTTTTATGCTCACTATCTTGCTTCCGATCCTGAAGTCCTGCTCAGTGCTGCTCTTGTTCCCATCCCAGTTCAGGGTCGCATAGATATGGTAATTGCCTGGCTTTAATCCTGCGCTTGAAAAGCTTGACCGGATCATCCTTTCTTCTCTCCTATCTACATTCTTTTCAGATGGGGTCTTGATGGTCTTGACGATTGAACTGTCAAACATGCTGATTATGGTCATGTTTGCATATACCTCATCCATCATCTCTCCGCCATAATTCTTGAAATAATTTTCAATTGACGCAGTCTCATTGATATTCAAGTTTGGGATATAGAACTTCCATTTCAGGAATTTATATGGATAAGGGACGAAAATGATGTATCTTATGGCAAGAGAAGGAAGTGCCATGATACCTTTACCTGATATCACCGGATTGACATCCACCTTTATCCAAGTCTCGCTTTCTCCAGGAGTATCTAGTGTCTCAGGCAAGTTGACAAAAACCCTAAATGGTCTTGTCTCAGCATCTGCTACGCCTTTCATCTCTTCAGGGACGACCTTGAAATACTGCCTTAGGTCAGCTCCGCTGATATGCTTTGCGAATAGAGTATAGTCCGCAGTATACCCTTCAGCATTTGTGACCATGAAATCATGCGTCCTATTAAGGGAAGGATAGAAGTCGTATTCATACTTGAAAGTCTGTCCGGATATCCTAAGCCCAAGTGCGCTTGAACAAAGACTTAAGAATAGTAATAGAAAAAAAAATTTTTTCATAATCTAATTTTGTACCCCTGTGAATTTTATCTGGGCATCTTCATATAGCCCGGCCGGGACGCCTGTTGCAGGTATGACGACTTTGACATCGATGCCTATTGAATCCTGGCTCTCTGGGTAGTATGAAAGTTTTGAGCAGACTGTCTGCGAGTGGTTCTGGAAATCCTTCCATATTGAGCTTGCAAGTCCGCTTGTGCATGCGCTGCTTTCATTGTTCCTTGCCTTCCAGCTTAGGTTCCTAAATGTCCCTGTTGAGCCTGGGAAGAAATTTGAGCTGTTTGGGCCGGTTACTGATATTGTCAGGTTCACGTTCCCGTCATTCACTATCTCAAAGCCTACAGGGACCTGTGGCAGAGAAGTCAATGACACCCAGCAGTTGTCTCCATTTGTATCATTATATGTTGCGCCTGCAAAAAGTGTCGCATTTGAATTTGTTCCTTGGCATTTGGGATCAGTTGTATTGACAAAACCGCTACCGAAGTTTATATTAGCCACTTCAAGCCTGAAACTTTCTGCACTGACTACTGTAAGTGTGACGTTCCCGTATTTTGGTGAAGCTGCTCTTCCAGTGAACCCGCCGACATTATTGAGCGTGTTCAAGGTATAGACTGTTGCACCTAGTGAAACAACGATTGCAGCTAGAAGTAAAAGAGCCAGTGTCCTATTTGATATATCATCCATTTTCAATTTCCTCCAGATTTTTCCAGGTTCAGACTTATTTTTCCATGAACCCCGCGATTCGGATTTTGTACTTCCAAAGAGACTCTGCCGGTTGCAGAGCTTCCGTCTACATATACTGTCGCCGGTTTGTATTTTTGCATCTCATGTAAAACAGTGAAAGTCCCTAGTACAGAGATCAAGACCGCAAGTAAAACTAATACTACTAATACTGATTTAGGTAAATCATCATCAATTCCCATAAATATCCTCCCACTGGATTTATCATTAATTTTTGACTTTAAATAGTTTTCTATAGATTATAGACCTGAAAAGAAATTAGGAACATAAAAAAATTCAGAAAAAAATTAATTTTGTATTCCAGTGAACTTGATCTGGGCATCTTCATAAAGTCCTGTAGGGACTCCGGTTGCAGGTATGACGACTTTGACGTCGATACCGATAGAATCGCTGCTTTCCGGGAAATATGAGAGCTTTGAACATATTGTCTGTGAATGGTTCTGGAAATCTTTCCATATTGAGCTTGCAAGTCCGCTTGTGCATGAACTGCTTTCATTGTTCCTTGCCTTCCAGCTCAGATTAGTCAATGGATTTGTCGCACCTGGGAAGAAGTTTGAACTGTTTGGACCTGTGACAGAGATTGTCAGGTTCACGTTCCCGTCATTCACAATCTCAAAACCCACGGGTGAAGGAGGAGTAGTTATGAGTGATACCCAGCAATTGTCTCCATTAGTGTCATTATATGTTGAGCCTGCAAAAAGCGTCGCGTTTGAATTAGTCCCTTGGCATTTAGAATCTGTGGTATTCACAAACCCGCTTCCAAAATTCACTGTGGCAACTTCAAGCCTGAAACTCTCTGCGCTTGTTATCGTCAATGTCACATTGCCATATCTTGGAGTGGCCACCATTCCGGAGACGCCGCCGACATTGTTTAAGGTATTGATAGTATAGACTGTAAGTCCTAGTGAGACAACTATTGCAGCCAAGAGCAGAAGAGCGAGTGTCCTATTTGAAATATCAACCATGTTTAATTTCCTCCAGATTTTTCCAGGTTCAGGCTTATTTTTCCATGAACCCCACGATTCGGATTTTGTACTTCCAAAGATACCCTGCCGGTTGCAGAGCTTCCGTCTACATATACTGTCGCCGGCTTGAATTTTTGCATCTCATGTAAAACAGTGAAAGTCCCCAGCACTGAAATCAAGACTGCTAAGAGCACTAGTACAACTAATACTGATTTTGGCAGATCATCATCAATTCCCATAAAATCCCTCACCAACAGAGTTGTCATTAATTGTTAACTTTAAATAGTTTTCTATATGTTATAGAGATAGAACATGGATTGGCTTCTTGCTTTTTAAGAGTATGATAATCTCAATTCATTGTCACCCTTGCCGTTTCAGCCTTTTATTTATATATATGAAAAGAGATATGTTGAGCAGGATGAGGACGAAAACAGAGACAACTAGAAGAGTTGTCCTTTTGCTCTCTTTGTCATTCACAGCTTTTCCGGACACATAATCCTTGAACTGTATCTCATCAAGAGAGACAACTGAAGATATGGTCCTCTCGCTTGTCTTCCCGTCATAATTCGCCTTGACAGATATATCATATTGGCCTACTTCTATATCTTCAGTATTCCAGTATGCTTCCATCACTGCAGTTGATTTTTCCTTTATATCCACTGGAAGAGAATTGAATGAAGAGACAAGTTTCTCATCCTTGAATATCTCTACTCTTCCATTCACATTGAGGTCTTTGTTCCATTTGTTTCTCAGATAGATGTCCAGTTTCGCTATCTGTCCTATCTTGAAATCATTGACCTGTATCTTCTCTATCTCAAGTTCCAATGTTCCGACATTGAAATTCTGGCTGATATCAAAAGTGTTGCCATCATAATTCACTGTAGCTTCAGCAGTATAGCTTCCTGCATTCTCAGTCTGCCATATGGCTGTCAAAGTCTCTTCTCCTCCTGGCTGGATGCTCTTTTCATCAGCGTTGATTGATGCAATCTCTTCATTCATAGGGCCTTTTATGATTATATTTGCCTTAGCGAGATTCACTTTCTCACTCCCATAATTAGCCAACGCAATCTTGAATTCTACAGGTTCATTGACTTTTGTATTGGAGATGAACATCTTCCCGACAACATATTTGCCAGGATAAGGCACATCGATAATGACTTGGTGCGCTATCGCAAGTGTCGCCATGATGATGTTTTCTCCGGAAGATTCTTTTGGAGCTTCGATTATGACAATGCTTCCTTTCCTCTGCCCTGGCGGAAGGTTCTCAGGCACATTCACCTTGAATTTGATGTATGTCTCTTGGCTATCAGTGATGATGACTGTCTTGTCTAATATTATTATATCCGCAAGATCTCCTTCTGTAGATATGAAAAGCTTCTTAGGGAAATCATCTGTGATGACCCTGAATACGCCCTCATGGACAGTGTTTTTTTCAAAATCAAATGTTGTCTTTGCAGGAGCTATCCCTAATCCGTAGGATAGGTTCATG
>JAMPXQ010000063.1 GCA_023701075.1 Candidatus Woesearchaeota archaeon | reverse complement strand
TGTGAAAAAACTGAAAGGATATGGTTTCAAGGTCTCTTCATTTGATCTCAACACAGATTTCCCCTATAAGGACAGTTCATTTGATTATATAATTGCGAACCAGATAATAGAGCATCTGTATTTCACGGATAATTTCATGAAGGAGATTAGAAGAGTCCTAAAGCCTGATGGCATATTGATAATTTCTACGACAAATCTGGCTGCGCTTCACTCCCGTGTATTGCTGTTCTTGGGCTTCATGCCAAACTGCCTCCATCCTTCGACGCACATAGTAGGCACATTATTCAAGAAGAAAGGCACTAATCCTATTTATGGGCATAAATCAGTCTTCACAGGAAGGGCGCTTAGGGAATTCATAAAAGAGCACGGGTTCAGGGTAGAGAAGTATGAGACACATTCCATGCTCCTCACGCCAAGGGTCCTAAGCAGCGTCTTCTGCAGATTGTTTGACTTCGGCACCCATGTGAATATAGTTGCAAGGAATCTGAAATAAGATGCCGCTCTATGATGCGAAGTTAGCACGTTTCATTCGCTAAGTTTTTAAACCTCTCGTCATTTATACCGCCTATGGGGGAGGATTTTAAGGTATCCATAAAGAAAAAGGACCTAAAGAAACTCTTGAAGGTAGAATACCTTATCCTTCTGTTCTTCATATCTGCAGGAGTGCTGTACATAAATTTCGACAAGCTTCCTCTTACTCATCCTGGGAATCTCAAGGCCTCGGATACATTCGCGCATTCGCTTGCAGTAGAGAAAGTGATAGATACGCAGCAGTGGAACTATGACGATTTCTACCTCTCTCTTGGAAGGGAGAAGATGTCATCTGTCCAGCCTCCGTTGTATTACATGGACGCTGCAATCCTGACCTTGTTCTCTGGCCTTCCTGCATGGGTCACATTCTATTTCATAGTATGCATCTCACAGGCATTCTTTGTCATCCTGATGTATCTGATAACATTAGAGCTGTTTGAAGACAAGAAGATTGCAGTCCTTGCGTCCGGCCTGACAATCCTGCCTCTTCCTGTAAGCGTATGGCTCTATCCAGTCTATATCGGGATATGGATACAGGTATGCGGTTTTTCGCTCATCATGGCATTCTTCTGGCTGTTCATAAGATATCTCAAGAGGAAAGAATCTTGGAGTTTATTGTTCATGGGCATATGCATCTCCTCCTTGATATTGACGCATTCAGCAGATATCTTGTTGCTGTTTTTTCCATGCATTGCATTAGGGATTATCATCTTGAGAGATGCGCATAAGAAAAAAGATATTAGGTATCTTATGAAGAATGCGCTCCTGTTGGGACTCATACCTGCAATACTGATATTGGCATTGCTTCCGAAATTCCTATTTGTCTGGAAAGGATATGCTGGAGACGAGGCTTATCTTCCAAAGTTCCAGTTCACTAAGACTATGTTTGACCAAAGCAACATCGTTGCTTCCCAGGTATTCCCTCTTTATACTAATATTCCAGTCTGGCAGATATTGATATCGATCCTGGCTATTGTAATGATATTTATAGGCCGTTCTGTTATGATAAAGAATGATAAGGGCACAAAGATAATAATAAAGAAAAATCAATATGATAAGAGCTGGCTGTACCTCACGATATATTTTTTCATATTTGTCTACTTTGCAGAATTTTTCCTCTATAGGCCCTATTATATAGGGAGGATGAGAGCGCTTCAGCCATACATGCTCTATCCGCTTCTTGCGCTAGGATTATTTTTATTGTTTGATTTTATCAAAGGCATCGCATATAGTCTTCTCATCCAGGCATCAAAGACACCTAAGAAAGCCTCTTCAGTATTGGAGGATGCAGATGGAGTCATGAAATCATCATTTGTGGCTTTGATGATAATGCTCTGCATCTCGAGTGCGTGGACAGGATATAGGCAGCAGGTAGAAGTAATGAGATACGAGCACGTATCATTGGCACAGTGGCAGTCATATCAATGGATAGGAAGTAACGTAAGGAAGGATGAAAGGATACTCTTTTTCGGCTCCCATGACCAGAGCGAAGGCCTCTATTCAAAGAGGATAAATGGCATTTTCTCTCATCAGGAGTTCCAGGATTATCTAAAGACTGTAACGCAGGATAATATATCTACAGATTTCCATTTGAGCGGCTGGGGAGGAGCGACTCCGCGTTCAAAGATTTTGGAACTAGGCTTCTGGAAATATGAGAAGGTTCCTGATCTTGACAAGGATGTCTCTTTGTATGATTTTGACTATGTCTATTTCATGGATGAGCTTCCTGGCATGAAGCAGGTGAATGATTTTTTCATATCTTATTTCCAGACACTTGGGTTCAGGCTTGTCTATGATGTTTCAGGGTATAGGGTGCTAAAGAATGAGAATTGACCAATTGCTGGCAAGTCTGGCTGTATTTTCAGCTATTGCAGTGCCATTTCTAGGCCTAAAAGGCGTTCTTTTGGCGATGATATACACTCTTTTCATATTCATGCCGTGTCATTTCTTCATATCTAAGATTGATATAGGTTTTCTTGAAAGATTCATACTGACAAACATTGCAGGACTCAGTTATTCGATGATCCTCGCTATCCTTGATGTCACGCTGAAAATCAAGCTTTCAAAAGTCATGTTCATTGCAGTGCCTCTGATTATCATGGTTTCATCCAGGCTTAGAAAATGAGAAAACTTTGGATAGCATTCAGTATCTATCTCTTGGTGCGTTTAGTCCTTTCGCTGCAGAGCCCTAACTATTCAGATGATGTGTCATATTATACTCTTAGGCAGATAGACCATATATCAATGACAGGAAAACCGATAATACATGATGATCTGTTCAGTGGAGAGAGGCATTTCATAATGCTGCCGTTCTACTATTATCTCATGGCATTCTTTGGCATGTTCCTGCCTACGGTTGCATTGAAGATAGTGAATAATATCTTTGCTTCTCTGATAGTGCTTGCAGTCTATTTATTGGCAAAGAGGATCATAAAGAACGAGAACATCGCCTTTATCTGTTCCATGCTTGCGGCTCTTTTCCCGTTATATCTAAAGGTCACCCTAAACAGCCTAAGTCCGCTTTCTATAGCAGTCCCTGGCAGCATATTCTTGATATACTTGTTTTTAGACATTGAAAAGAATCTGGCTGGCCTGATATGGGTGACTATATTTCTAGTATTGAATTCCACGACATCATTCATACTTGTCCTATCAATCCTCTTCTTCATCTTCCTGAATTACATCTACCAGCGCGACTATAGCAAGCTTCACCTTGAATACGCAGTCTTTTTCATGACATTCCTCTTATGGGTGATATTCCTATTGTTCAAGAATAATTTCCAGGCCCATGGATTCAGCCTGTTTAGGGAGCAGTTGCCTTATTTAGGGAATGTGGACCTGCATTCCTTGATGCAGTCCTTGGGACTCATCCCTCTCTCTTTAGGCATGTATTCAGTGTACTTATATATCGTAAAGAAGACAAATGAGAATATCACTATGATAATCTCTGTTTTTTTCTCTTCAAGCATTCTTCTGGCTTTGAAGCTGATCTCTTCAGAGACAGGCGTGCTGTTCTTAAGCATCTCCTTGATAATCCTTTTTGGGCAGTTCCTTAGGGATCTTATGCTGAATCTGGAGAAATCAAAGATTTCAGCAAGGCAGGATATTATAGTCTATGGAATTGCTGCGCTGGTGTTCTTGACTATAATACCCGGGATGTTCTTTTTGGATAAACCATATACAGAGTCATATCTTGCAGGATTTAGGTGGATAAATAATACTCCTAGAGGTTCGACTGTTCTAGGTCTTCCAAAAGAAGGCAGCCTTATTGCTTATCTAGGGGAGAGGAAGAGCATGATAGACACTCAGTATCTTACAATAGATGACGCCTCAGTCAGGTTTGATGATGTTAATGCATTTTATGATTCCAGGTTCAGGATAAATGCGCTCAGGACATTGGATAAGTATGATGCAGATTATTTCATAGTCTCAAAAGATCTTGACGATCTGAACCTGTCTTTTACGCTCAAGGATCCGTGTTTTGCTATCGCATACAAGGGAGAGATAGAAGTATATGAGAGGAAGTGTGATATTGATGAAGATTAAGTTCTTTTTCTTGGCTCTGCTGATCTTGACAACGTTCCATTTCATGCGGTTTAGCATAGGTTCCTCTCTTCCTACATATATACAGTACCAATATGTAGACGGCAGATTTGATGATTTCTTATTGAGATTCCTGCCATTGGTGTTTTCATTCATCAATCTTTTCTTGATATTCAGGATACTGGAAAAGATGGATAAGGATGATATGCAGATAACGCTGATGGTTATGCTCCTCTCGCCATGCTTCATATATCTTTATGGCACATTTAATGGGATGTTCTTGCCTCTGTTTTTTCTGCTTTTGGGTATTTATGGCATGCTGCTCTCAGGCTACATGGTATCTGTTGCAGCCTTTATTGCAAGCGCTGCTCTTAATCAGAGATTCATATTTATTGTCCTTTTGTTAGTGATGTTAGTATATAGCAAGAAAAAAGGCAAGATCCTCTTCCCTGTTCTTGGGATGGCCTTGGTGACTCTGCTTTTCGTCTGGACAAACAATTATGCTATGCTTGACCTGCATGCGATGTTCACAAGTTATTTCACTGACTTTGGTGCTGAATATGGTCTTGGAATATTTTCAGTGATATTGGCTGTCATAGGTATTATTGTATCCTGGATGAGAAAGAAGGATTTTGCAGCAGTATATTTTCTTCTCATGGCTATTTGTGTGATGGCATTGGTTGACATTGCCATGGTGATATTCCTTGATTTGGCAGTCTCATTTTTTGCAGGTATTGGCCTGTCTTATCTGATAAGGCGAGTATGGTATTCAGAGATCTTGAAGAGCTATGTTGTTATAATCCTGATATGCGGTGTCGTATTCTCTTCAGGGGCATATATGAAACGTGTCTCTGTCTCAGGCCCTTATCATGGTGAATTGCAGAGCCTTGTCTGGCTCAAGGATCTGCCTGGGAAGAAAGTCATTAGCCATTATGATTATGGATATATGATATCATCTGTATCTGGCAAGGAGCCGTATACTGATAAAGGCTACTATCTGAGTTCAAAGAGTAAAGAGAAGATAGTTTTGTCTGATGAGATATTTGATTCAAGGGACTATCAGAAGATATCGAGTTTCTTGAAGAATAATCAGATAGATTATATCTGGATAACGCAGGACATGCTGCATGGCAAGGTATGGCAGAGAGAAGATGAGGGCATCTTGCTTGTCCTTGAGAATGATTTCGATAAGATATATGATTATGATGGCGTTCAGATATGGTCGCAGATAGAAGCATTGCGGTAGGTATCGCAAAGTTCTTTTCGCAGTTCATCTTTTGTAGTGAAGCCTGAGAAGACTTTTCCTCCGAGCACTATAGTAGGATATTCCTCAACATTGTATGCCCTTTTTATCATCGGGATGAGCGGCTCTTCTTCATAGTTGGAATCAAGCGCGAATATCAGTAGGTCCTGGCCGAAGATATCTTTTAGGTATGTAAGGATGAACGCCTGTTCGCTGCATTCCGGGCATTCTTTGTCTGTAGAATAGAAATAGAGCATGGTTGCGATATCCAGGTTGCACATCTTCTTTATCCTCTGTGCCAAGAGCCAATATCTAAGTTCAGCCTGGACGTATTCTCTTCTGAGAAGCTCGAATTCCTTATCATTTATCTTTGAATCCTTTTCGTATGATTCAAGCCTTATCCTTGTGGTCTCAAGATGCTTGAGAGATAGGTCATATATCTTTGGTATTGCGTCGCATTCCTTTGCCTGCGAGAGCTGATCTACATAAGTATATAGGAGCTGTAGTGAACTGTATTCCAGCTGGTGCACCTTGTCATTCTTCTGCACATACTCTATCCTTTTGTTCTCTACGACAAGGCCCAGGAACAGCCCGAATAGGAATATGCCTATTGTTATGGCAGCTGCGACAAGATACCGTACCCTGCTGACTTTCCTCATATGACTAAGCTAATTTAAGGTATTTATAAGATTTACCACTCTTGCACTCTTTTGAATATTAATTCTATGAATATTGTTGCCCAGACATAAGAGAGGAAGAACGGGAACAGGAATAGGAATAAGACAGCCGGAAGGACACCATGCTTTGTCAGTTTCTCTCCTATTATCCTATGCGAAAGATAGAAAGTCAGTAGTCCTGTGAGGAGCATAAGTATTGCGATTATCCCCCTGGTATGGTTGCCGTCAAGGATGTTGAAAGTGAAATGGAAATTTATTATCATTGGCATTATGTCAAAATTTATGGTGTATAATTTATATATTGATTCAAAAGTGCTCTTGAAGAAATAGAAGATATGCACTCCGAGGATTATGACAGCAAATATTCCCGGGATCATGATTGTAGGCATCTGTACGAATCCGAAATCTCCGTATTCCTTGTTGAACCATAGGCTTTTGTATTTCAGGCTGTTGAATATCGAGCCTTTATACCATCTGTTCCTTTGCCTGTAGAGGTCTTTCATGTTCTTTGGAGCGATTGTTTTCACTTCAGCATCAGAAGTCTGGATTATCTTATAATGGTGCTTCTGTAGCCTTAATGTAATCTCCAGGTCTTCAGTGAGGTTTGGATGGGAGAAGCCGCCTATTTTCTTCAGGATGTCTTTCCTATAGATGGAAAAAGGTCCGGGTGCTACATGCACGCAGTCTATCCTTCCCATCATCCTCTTATAGAACAGGTTCATGACATATTCATACCATTGGAGCTTCTGGAGAAGGTTCTCTATTCTTCCTACCTTCATCATTGGAAGCACGCATGCTATTTTCTCATTTGTGAAATATGGCAGGAGCTTCTTTAATGCTTTTTTCTCGACGAATGAATCTGCATCGAAGAGGACGAAGAACTCTCCTTTGGCAATCTCTAAAGCATGGTTCAATGCTAGCCCCTTCCCCTTCTCTTCAAGCCTTACGACATGTATGTCAAGCTTGCTGCTCTTCCTGACTTTTTCAGCTATCTTGAAAGTGTTGTCTGTGCTCTTGTTGTCTATTACGATTATTTCTAGAAGCTCCTTAGGGTACTCAAGGTCCATGGCTGACCTCATTGTGAGTTCGATCACCTCTTCTTCATTATGCGCGGGTATTGCTATAGTGACCTTAGGAAGGCTGCTAAACCTCTGGGTCTTATGCTCTTCATCCGTGAAGAAATAGACTGTCAGCCAGAACAGGTTCAGATACAGCAGGATTAGGTAGATTATCCATAGTGTGAAATCGACAAATGCATCCATATTGGAAAATAATTGGAAAACCTATATAAATTTAAGTCCCTGATATAGGAAGATGAAGAAGATATTCCTTGTAGTCGCTGCATTCGTCATGCTAAAGCTCATCCTTCCTATCCATGAGATATGGTGGGACGAAGCAGTGTATATCGGCATGGGTAAATACCTGTATAGTTTTGGTACTGTAGGCTTGTGGGAATTTTTCAGGCCTATTGGTCTTCCGATGATTCTGGGACTGTTATGGAAGATAAGTGATGTCATCTTGCTTTCAAAGATACTTCCATTGGTATTCAGCATAGCATATATTTTCTTGACATATCATACAGCAAGGCGCATATTTGATGAGAAGACAGCGCTTGTTGCATCTCTATTGGTGATCTTGACACCGATATTTTTCTACTTCTCTTCTCATGCATTGACGGAAATACCTTCTTGCCTATTTGCACTGATTGCAGTGAATTTTTATCTGGATAAGAGGCATTTGATGACTGGGATTTTTGCAGGCGTATCATTCATGTTCCGGTTTCCTGGGGGCATACTCTTGATAGGCATCCTGCT
>JAMPXQ010000062.1 GCA_023701075.1 Candidatus Woesearchaeota archaeon | reverse complement strand
CCGAAATTCCCCTTAGTGAAATTCTGCCTGTCATCAAGTTTGATGGACAGCCTGTCTGAACGGATTATCTGGCTGTTCACCTGGAATATATGGTTGCACCATGCTTCGTCTCCATTAAGGGTGAATTCACCTATCAGGAACCATGTTTTGTCATCGTAGCTTGAATAGACCTTGGTGCTATATCCGCAGTCGCCCTGGTTATATGAGTTGTCATATACTCTTATAAGGACAGCAAGATCCTTGTCCTTGAGGAAATAATCTTTTCTCTTGAGTGTGAAGACTACACCTGCCTCATAGGCAAAATCCCTCCAATAGCTCTTCTCATGCATCAGCCGGGAAGCGCTGTCAGCAGTGGGAGCAACAAAGTTGTCGCCATCGCGGTATGTGCTTGTCTTGTGCGCATTTTTCTGGTTCCATGTGAATAGCCCCTGTTTTAAGATCTCGCTTCGTTTCTTCCCTAATATGACTTCGTCAAGCAGGACAAGCCTGGTCTTAGGCTCTTTTCTTGCAGCTATCTTCTCAGGTGCAGGATGGTAGAGTGTCCCATCGATCTCAGCTATCTTCTTCTTGAACATGATAAGATCGTTATCATCCTTTGAGATTGACAGCTCTCTCTCTTTTCCTTCTTTAAGGTTAGTCTCAAGAAGAGGGATGCCGATTCTCTTAAGCAAAGCGATGAGCTTTTCAGTCCTATTGACCCTGACGGAGTAAGTGTTTTCACCATTGTCAGATTCCCACATGATATGCCTCTGCGAAGGGTCTGTTATCCTGATACCGTATTTCTCCTTTTGCTCAAATACATCTGTGTCATCTATAAGGTGGAGCATATTTACCGATTTCACAGCAGAGATGAGCTTCCTGTTGTCCTCGATGAACCTTAGTGTCTTATTGAATTCAGTCTCATCTTCTCCAGGGAAGCCGACCATGATGAATATGAATACAGGTATCCCGGCATCATATGTGTTCACCAAAGTCTCTTTTATGATCTCGATGGTGTAAGGTTTTTTCATGTTGAATAGCACTTTATTTGAGCCTGATTCGACGCCATATTCTATCTTATAGCAGCCGGATGCCTTCATCTTCCTAAGCAGGTTTAAAGTCATCTTCTTTGAAGGGATGGCTTGTCCGAACCATTCTATCTTAAGATCTCTTGACAGTATCAGGTCGCAGATCTTCTCCAGCTTCTCAAAATCTCCATTGAATGTAGGATCGGTGACAGTGAACTTCTTAATCTTGTTGTTCTTTAAATGGTACTCAAGTTCGTCTACTATATTCTCTGGTTCCCTATAGCGGTAGCCGCTCCATAACCCCTTTATCTTGCAGAAGACGCAGTTTGCGACGCATCCTCTTGACCATTCGACAGTCAGTGATTTTGTGGTATATTCAGAAAGGTTGAACCCTTTGTATGTAGGGTAAGGGAAGTCATAGTCAGCTTTCATCTCTCTCTCTTTGAACTTGCTGTATTTTCCATTTCTGTATGTCAAGGCGCCATCTATGCCTTCAAAATCTTTTCCTGCAGCGTGCCTCTCAAGGATCTCAAGCAGCGTGCCTTCACCTTCATTTATGACATAAGCATCTACAAATTCCGGTATCCTATCAATGAATATCTTCCTTGAGTCTTCAGTAGAGCATGCAGGCCCTCCAAGTATTATCCTGCGTTTAGGATCCCTCTCTTTGATCCTCTTTATCAGCTCTATTGTTATTCGTTCTTTTGGGTCGACCACTGAAAATCCTATCAGTTCAGCATTGCTATCCAGAATTTTTTTTACAGCTTCTTGGACTGTTGGCTCTATCTCTTTCATCAGGATATTGAATGCATTGTCTTCCCTCCAGAAATTCTTGTTTTCAAAATGCCAGAGATATTTGAATGGGTCAGGTATCCGGTTATGCAGGAAGATATTGAAATCAAATACTTCCGTATGTATCCCTTTTTTCTCCAGGAACGATGAAAGGTATGCAATCCCTGTAGGAGGGTTATCGACACCCCAAGGGGGAGGATTCACAAGCATGATTGTAGGCATGTTATTCGCCTTTTTAGTCAATGGCTGTGGCTTGGTCTGCTCATCGTATAGGTTCACAAGCTGTATCTCTTTAAAATTCTTTTTTGCGAGATATACTATCTGTTTCAGCCTGTTCTTCCTGGTTTCATAGTCATTTTTCCCGTCTTTTGTATACCATTTCAGGAAGGCAGAAGAATCCTCGTCCCAAGTGATTCTGTATTTTTCTATCTCTGCATATAGGGTTGTATCAGGTATCAGGAGGCATGGGCTGAGGCTTGCGATCCTATCGATATATTTTAGATGGTTCTCAAGGAAAGTATATGTCTCAAGGAATTCAGCATCTCCTTCAGAAGGGTATCCTATGATAAGGTTGATCCCGACGCCTATGCCAGCAGCACGCATCCTTGGGAGGAGATCTGCAAGATGCTGTATCCTATACGGCTTGTTCATTGACTTTAGGACAGTGTCTGAGCAGCTTTCCACTCCGAAGACTATTACTTCTAATCCAGCCTTTTTGAGCTTGTGCAGCAGTTTATCAGACATGTTGGCATTCACTATGCCTTGAGCGCACCAGCTGAAGGTTAGCTTCTGCCTGATTATGATGTCGCACATCTC
Source organism: Candidatus Woesearchaeota archaeon (assembly GCA_023701075.1). Lineage (GTDB taxonomy): Archaea > Nanobdellota > Nanobdellia > Woesearchaeales > GW2011-AR15 > GW2011-AR15. Next base: position 5,239 of record JAMPXQ010000062.1, on the reverse strand, counting down.
CTCCATCTTTTTCAGGTCTCCGTTGATGACAAGATCCCGGAAATTGAAGTGCGTGATGCCATGCTTTATGGCATGCCTTTTCATCTCTTCGACAACATTTATCGGATTTCTGCTCTTGTAGTCTTTTCTATATCTCCAGTCCAGGCAGAAGCTGCACCTAGCGACGCATCCTCTGCTGGTTATCATGGGGAGGCCTTTCTCTTCATATTTTGTGAGGTCAAACTCATCGAACGTAGGCGGGGCAAGGTCATCTAGGTCTATCTCTTTCGGCAGCCAAGAGACGTAGTTTTCTTTATGGCTGAACTCCAAGACGCCGTTTAGTCCCTTAAGAGGTGCCTTTTTAACGAGTCTATCCACTATCTGCGGGAGTATCACTTCAGCTTCTCCGATGACCGAGAAATCAAGGTAGTTCACTATTTCGCTTTGGAGCAGATATACAGCGTCGCTATTAGGCCCTCCCACGCATATCTTTACGTCTGGGAACTTGTCTTTTATCATCTTGGCAAGCTCTGTGGAGAAAAGATGGTTGGCAGCATTTATCGACATTCCGATGAGTATAGGGCTTGATTTTTCTATCTCTGTCAGGATATTTGAAAAATAGGAATTATACATCTTCAAGAAATGCATATGGGCATTCTTTTCAGTCCAATCCATGTATCTTTCCATGTTCCATAGTTTCTTTTCAGAAGTTGTGGCCTTAGAAAAAAGGTCTATATTGACATCGATGATCCTTGTATCATATCCTTTTTTTTTCAGGCTTGAAGAGAGGTATGCAAGGCCTAAAGGAGGCATACTGGTATCCCAAGGCGGACAGATGACAAGCATGACATTTGGCGCCATGTTATGGGACAATTCTTCTCTCATAAGGATTCCTCGCATCGTTTGCAGATGAAACCATCAGGGCTTTCTGATTTCCCTGATATCATAAGTTCAGTCTCTCTCTTTTTGTCTCCGTTCCAGATATCATATATCGAGGAGTTGTTCAGGTTTCCTAGCGTCACTTCCCTTCTCCAGTCCATGCAGCATAGCACGACATCACCGTTGTATATTATGTGTATCATCTCATCCCGCCATATGCTTCCGCATCCGTTGATCCTGTTCTTGATCGTCCTATTCATCCATCTGACATTCCCTGACCGGCTTATTGGAGCCAGGAAATAGCTGACCAGGACACCTTTAGATTTCCAGAATCTCTCAGCAAGCAGTATCTCTTCTTTCTCTAAGACGCCTGGGACGCCAAGTATCTTGATATTTATGTATCCGGGATGCTTTCCGCATTTCTTTGCTTCATCGATGAACCTGCATATGCTGTTCATAGTCTTGCTGAAATCAAGCTTTCTCATGATACGTTCATATGTATCCTTCTTTATCCCATGGACGCTGAACTCTATATAGTCTAATTTCGATCTTAGGATCTTTTGTGTCATCTCTTCATTTAGCAGGTTGCCGTTGCTTACGATATTGATAAGGGCCATAGGATTCTTTGTCTTTGCATAATCTATCCTTTCAGCGATATTCTTGTCCATCAATGGCTCATTGAACAGGTATAGGAGTATCTTCTTTACATTATTGAATCTTGAGCACTCATCGATTATCTTCCTAAAGAGGTCATCTCGCATATTGCCCTGAGGCTTCTCCTTGGATGTCTCTGGGTGCGGGCACATGATGCAGCTTGCATTGCAAAGGCTGGTGGTCTCTATCATCACATAATCCGGAAACATCCCCATCAGGGATTAGACATTAAGAAAATTTATAAACATAACCTTTAGTTGATGCTCTGGCAGGATATATCTGTTGAACCTTAGCGATGTAATGGATATATTGCAAAAATATTTGTGCTTAATACTTGGATTATAGTTGGCGGAATCTTCATTTTATTGATTTAAATCTCTTGCGCACTGATATTGAATATCTGCAATGCAACAGACTTAGCGATTAGTTCATTCCCTTTTAGGCTGTAATGCTTATATTCATTATAAAACATATCAAAGGGTACGGAGTCTTTAGGTATGTCAACATGGTACATCTTAAAGTATCTCTTTATCTCCTTATCCGTCATCTCGGTCAACTTCGGATAGAATTTATGCCCCTTATTGGCCAATGTCACATCCACAAAGATGATCGGCACATTTTTTTGTGAAGAGAGGTTATTAAGTCCGCTGAGGCCTTCTTTGAAGCAATTCCAGCCGCGGTCATTGTTTACATATTGCCCTAAGAAATACATGTCGGCTCTAGTTAAGGGAAAATATCTGACGATATTATATAGGTATATTGCGCCATTCTTTATCCTTGCTTCTTTGGCTTCCAAGCATTTTTCTTGCCCGGGAATCCATTCTGTGTCCAGGTCATTCATGAAGAAGCCGACTATAATCAGGTCGGGATTGAGTTCATCAGTAATTTTAGATAATAAGCTAAATTCTAAATAGGTGTTAAGTCCGCTAAGCCCAAGATTAAATATTTCATATTGTTTATCGGGGTTGCTATTGAGTCTTTTTTCCAGCAGTTTTGGATACGTCTCATTTGCAGGATTGCCATAGCCGAAAGTAAACGAGTCTCCGATTACAAGCACTCTATATATGCCGTTATCTTTCTTTTTTGAGAATTCATAGTCTGCGAATCCATTGCTGTTATAATGCCTGGTGACTCCGTTAGCAGAAATGGAGATATTTTTATTGACTGTTAATCCGTTTGCAATATCTTCTAGTGTAAAGTGGTAATATTCATCTGTGGAGGTATGATTTAATATTGCATTGCTTAGAATTAATAGTAACAAAATTAGAGCAACAGACATTAGTGCATTAATCTTTTTCATCCTTTTCAATTGAATTAGGGATTACAATATATAATAATCTTGCTATGGGTTGTTTTATTCAGGTATACTTGTCTTACTTTAAGTATCCAAGCGATTTCAGCCTTTCAAGAATCTGGGCTTTCTCTTCAATAGAAATATTTTCATGCGATGGCCCTATCTCTTCGGGGGTGGCAGGTTCCTTGTCAATATGTGCAAAATATACTGATGCAGAAATGAAGAGCAATGCCACTATGATCAAGGACAGGATGATTTTCAGGCGCATAATGATATGATAAGTGGTAGGGTTATTAATCTTTTCCTTGCAGTAGTTTTCATGGTGTATTTCTATAATCCAAAAACTTAATCTTATTATCTAGGCATCAGTTTTCTTGTCATATCTTTATCACATATACCCAAGGCTCCTTAATCTCTGCATATTGTACTCATCTTCCTTGTCCTGCGCTCTTCCTGATCTTTCTTTTGTTTTGGTGGTCTTCAATTCATCGATTATATTGTTGATGTCGCATGCATTTGATGCAACTGGGCTGCAGCATGGTTCACAGCCTATGCTTCTGTATCTTTTGCCTTCCTTTGAATAATATAATTTGGCAACAGGGATGTTCTCTTTTTTTATATACTCCCATATGTCCAGTTCAGACCAATGCAGCAGAGGATGTATGCGGACATGCTGGGTATCCTTGCCAAAATCGCTTGCATAGATATCCCAGCCGGAGAATTCAGTGTCCTGTGCTGATTCCAGAGGGCTGTCACCTTCTCGGTTTTTTTTCAGCTTGAATATGTTCCATCTGGATTCTTTGTCTCTTGGGGAGAAATACCTCTCTTTGTTCCTTATGCCATGCTCATCCCTTCTTATCCCTGCGATTATGGCATCAAATCCGTATTTTTCGATTGTTTTTTTCAGGTTCTGGGTCTTCCTTAGGTTGCAGCATTCAAACCGGTCTTTGGAAGGGCAGGCGCCACTTCTGTCTGCATCCTCATTCTTCGCAATGATTAGGTCCAATTTCCATTCTCTTGCATATCTGTCTCTGAATTCATATATCTCATCAAACTTGTATCCAGTGTCCAGATGGATGACTCTGAATGGGACTTCGCTAAAGAACGCTTTTTTGCACAGCCAAATTAGTGTAGTTGAATCTTTCCCTATGCTCCAGAGGATTGCAGGATTCTTGAATCTATTTTTGGCTTCTCTTAAGATATATATGCTTTTTTCTTCCAGTTCCTTAAGCGAGCTCATTTTAGCATGCTACTCCCATCAAGTTTTGCATTGTCTGTCTCGATTCCAAGAGCATCAAGGATAGTAGGTGCAATATCAATGACATTAGGGTCTGATGCATTGAGTCTTGCATTTGAAAACAAAATGCCAGGTACAAAGCTTGGATCTATCAGATGGTCTCCGCTCCATTTTTTTTTGTTCGCCGTGATTATTTCATCAGAAATAATGCCTATAGGGCTTTCAGAATCCATCCTATAGCCAGGGTAGAACCCTATTATTATGTCTGGCGCATCATCTAGATGGTCTCCATGATATATCTCTTCAGATTTATATGCCTTATAGATGATTTTTTTCCCGTCTGCAGGGTCAGTCAGGTTCTGTAGCTTTGCTATTATCTCATCGATGATAAGTCTCTTGTCTGATGCTATGCCATACGATTCTCGTCCTTTGAGATTGATATAGATTCCGTTGAATCCTGCGGAGTAGGCTGTTGTATTCTTCCAATCTACATCTTTAAAAAGCGGAGCATGGTTGTTTTCGTTGAGTTTTAGGTAGCCATTCTGTTTTAGCCATGTATTCATGTTCACTCCTTTTTCATATGAAGAGAATCCATGGTCAGAAAACACCAGGAGAAGGGTGTCATCATCAATCCTCTTGAGTGCTTCTCCTATCAGTTTGTCCTTTTGGATGTAGTATTCTTCAACATCCTGGTTTATTATCAGTTGGCCGTTCAAGTCAGATTCCCAAGACACATGCTGGAGCCGATCAAGAGAATCAAACACAAAAGCATAGACCGCTTTTTCTTTTTTCTCGAACTCTTCAAATTCTAACCAGAATAATTTTTCCTTCTCAATCTCAATATCTCTTATCTGGGATATGAATTCAGCCCTGTCTAGAAGGCCTAGCGTGTATCCATCTGTCTCTTCAGGCATTCCTAGTGTATAATATTTGCCTATCTTTTCCTCAATTGATCTGGAATAAGATTTCGGATGGCTTATCTGTGCGATAGGGTCGCTTGGGTCAATCTGGATTGAGGTCATATATGCTTTGAAAGGATGAGTGCTGATGAGCATGAATTTCACGATGCCGTATTTTGCAGTGAATGGATCTATCCTGAATTTCACCTGGATCCAGTCGCTCCATTTGCCGATTTCAAGAAGATGCTTCCTGTCCTGGCTTATCAATGTAGCATTATCTTCTCTTAGGAGTATATT
>JAMPXQ010000061.1 GCA_023701075.1 Candidatus Woesearchaeota archaeon | reverse complement strand
TATCGAGAACAAAATCTTCCAGGTCATGGATCTGTGGCAAAGGCAGATCATCCAAAAATAGACGGGATTCTCTATTCTGCATAAATTTGCGAAAAGCAGGTTATATAAAAATATTCTATCCGATTTGATCCAATAAGTACTTACCGAATTAGTTTTGATTCGTCTCAATCCAGATGTTACAAAGTGATTTAAATCAGATGAACTTCAAGAATCAAGGTGGTTAAATGGATTTAATATCTCTTCTAGATAAAGTTACAGAACCTATATTCATGCCGGATTTAAGCTCAGATCCTGGATTTGAACATGCATCATTCACTGAGACAGTAGCGCCTTATCCAAAATCTTCAAGGCTGCTAAAAGCATTCAATAATCCCCCAAAAGTAACTTGGAGAGAAGAAGGCAAAATATCTGGTATCCTTCCTAGAGAGATAGGTTCATATAATCTTGGCCCGGATGACCGGCAATTCCCGGTAGTAAGCTCATATATAGAACTGCTTAGGAATGAAGGCATCAATCCTGCTGTACCTCCTGATGTAGAATATTTCCAGAGAACGCTTGCCGGTCTTTCAGTACTGGTTATGCCGCTGATGCTTGCAAGGATTACTGCAGATAAATTCGGTGAGAGGTCGCTTGAAGGTGCAGACGTCTCTGTCCTGTTCGACCCTTCAAGGAATTACAGAAGAGAAGATATTATCCATTCTACATATGCCAACATTTTCTTGGATAGGCCTAATTATATGCCTGACCCGGTAGTTGAAGTTACATACACTATCGGCGGAGCAAGATCAAGTGCAAGCATCATTCCTAGGATTCACGAATATGCACCTTTGATAAAGGATATTGAGGGGTGCGATAGCATGAAAGATCTCAATATCAGTTTCATAGCGATACATAGAGGCGGGATTGAAACATCCCTTGTGGCAGCCGCTGTCGCGTCTCAGTTCGGGATAACCAGCAGTGTAATAGGTGTAGATGCAAAAAGAAGGCATGAAGACGGCCCATCCTCTCCTGTGGCAGGAGTCGATGTCACATTGCCGCCGGGATATGCTTCTTCCGAATATTCAAGGATCATTGGAGATTCATTTGTCACGCCTGATAAGAGGCTGATAGTTCCTGGAAAAAAGAATATCCATGTCTTCTTTGATCCCATGCTCGCGACAGGCGTTAGCACAGAAGAGACTATAATACAATATCAGAAAGCCATCGGCTGCGAATTTGATGACATATATGTCATCTCTCTTTTTGCCGGCGGTTATGATGGGATAGACAAATTGGTGTCTTTAGGAGTGAATGTCCATGTTCTTGGAGTGCACGACCAGGCACATCTAAACAGTGTAGGATATATACAGCCTGGTCTAGGAGATGCCGGAGACAAGCAGTTTGGAACTGATAAGATAACAACACCGGAAATGCTCCTTGAAAAATTGACAGGAATGTATGCTAATTTAGCTTCATTCATGCCTAAGATGCAAAAGGAGCTCTTCCATCAGTTCAATGGCTATGCAATCCAGATGACTGGAAATCAACTAAAGATTTGAATTTCATTCTACCTATTGTTTTTTAAATGATTATTTTTTCTAAACTCATTAGTGATAATCAAGGTGAGATGAGTTTGGATTTAAAAGATAAGTTAAACATTGCAGTTGTATATACCAGGAAATATGATGACGCAAAAGAAGCTACAGGGACGCTTGTAGATGAATTCGATGACCCATCTGTCGCATATGCTATAGCAGATGCATTGAAAGTTGAAGGCTGGAGTGCATCTATCGTTGAGGCCGACCAAGACCTGGGAACAAGATTGGTTGAAGGAAGATATAATATTGTATTCAACACAGCAGAAGGCATAAGAGGGACAGAAAACGAATCAGGGTATATGAGAGAAGCAGCTGCTCCATACTTATTTGAAAGATTAAGTCTGCCATATTCAGGGACAAAAGCAGGGGAATTAGAGCATCTCCTTACAAAAGGCGGAGTGTCTCAAAAGCTCAGAAAACAAGGTATATCTGCTCCACTGTCGTATGTATTTGCAGGGCTTCCAAATAGGCTTCCTAGTGAACTTATTGAGATGATAAATCTAAACGGTGTATTCCTGAAGCCGGATGATGGCGGATCATCAATGGGAGTGGATGATGATGCGCATTGCAAGACGCTAGATCATTTTGAAGCAAAGCTTCTTGAACTCATACCAAGATACGGCAAGGTTGCAGTGCAGCAGTATATCCCAGGTAAAGAATATACCATAGGGATAGTAGAATCTTTAGAAAATCCGGTCATGAAAATAGCAGAGATAACCTTTCCTCATGGCTCAAGCTACATAAGCACAAGCGTGAAGTGGCATGATGATGACCCTGCGCACGGAAAAAAGATACTTACTTTTCCGGACCTTGATGATCCGTTCAGGCAAAGGTTGGAAGACTACGCTATGTCTGTTTTTAGAGGTGTCAATGCAAGCGGGCATGCAAGGATGGATATAAGATATGACCCTAAAATAGACAATTTCTATGTTGTAGACATAAATTTCCTCCCAGGACTGAATCCAGTAGATTCATGGATGGTAAGGATTGGGGAAGCGACAGGGAAGACTTATCCGCAGCTCATAGGTGCGATATTCCAATCGACGCTAAATGAATACAGGTTAAAATAAGAAAAAAAGTTTTAATATTCTTTTTAGGCTCTGCAAATCATTAAGTTCCATTGTTTGCATGGCCTGGCAAGAGTTATTCCATAAGACTGATGTCTTTAAAGATCTCCAAAGCATCTTTCTCATAAAGCTGTCTTCTGACAAAAGAAAGCGCGACATTATGAAGCCCATTCTCTGACGGCCTTAATAAGCCGATATTCATAGATTCTTTGAGCCCAAGTATATTGAAATCATGTATGGTCTTCATCCAGGCAAGTTCAAAAGCGAATGCCTTTGCCTCCTCAAGGATAGCGTCCTCCTTTGACAGGCTTAAGCAGTGTCCTATCTCATGCCCTATCGTAAGCATCAGCATATCAAGAGGGTTCTCTTTGACGAATATGCTTGAGAAATCATTCATATGCAGCCTATTTATCGCAAAGCCCATGATGCCTTCATTCCAGTGCCTTGCATGCTTCCTATGCTCATGGATGAGGTCATCTTCTTTAAGGACAGATATCAGGATATTGTCTGGCATCTCAAACCCCATCATTAGCTTGAAAGTCTTCAGTATCTCTTTTTTTAGCCATGTAGAAAGCTCTTCAATCTTCGGTACTGATGGTCTTTTCTCATTCAGAAGTATCTGCGGCTCATGGACAAAGACAGATGTGGTCGGTTGAGCGCCATAATCCTGATTGGATAGTACATATTCCAGATTGACATGGTTAAGCACATTTGACCTCAGGACATATCTTTCCATGCCTCCATAAGAAAGTGGCATGTTCGTTTTCATAGAAAGATAAGGAGAGGCCAGCCTATAATTGATATGTGCCGGGAGATAGATAGGCGCCCTGAAGTATTCCTGAAAATTCCTTTGCACTATATCATTGAGGAAATCATGCCCTCCTCTTCCAGAATAATTGCTGCTGCCATTGGAATACATGAAAAATAGTAAAGAATTGTTATTTAAAAGGATAATGAAACAATAAGGTAAAAATACCAGTATTATTCTAGCTAATGCTATATACTAGGTTAGTGGAAATAAAAACACTACTAAATAGTAAATACAAATAATAATATATATAAATAACGGATATTTTATCATATTTATGGCATCAAATATCCAAGATTATCAGACTTCATTTGAAAAAATTGAAAAGTACCATACTTTAAGAGAGCTCGTACTTGAAACTATGTTAGATGTTGAAGTTACAAAAAATGAAAATCAGGCATTCCCGCAAAAATTAGCGTTGCCATTCACTGTTCCAGCAAGCTATAGTTCACTTTATCAAACATTATGCCAAATAATTGAAATGGGCAATTTCGAGGGAAAAGTTTCAGAAGAGGATGTCGCAGTTTTCTCAAAAGAGCCGCCTAAAGAATTTGTCGAATCAAAATTAGGCGAAAACCTAAGACTGTATCATCAATATCAAAAAGTAGATGCTGAAAGTCAAAAAAGGATATCACAGGATTTAAAAAAATACTGGAGGCTTTATGATCCTGCTACCGGAAATTACGCCATAAATGAGTTTCATTGGTTGTCACCACCTCAAGCAATTGGAAGATGCATCCAAGAAAGAGCTACTATTAAAGGGAACTTTCAAAGAGACTTAGGTATAGATATTACAGCACTGAATGATAGGCTTGTGACTAAATACATCTTCAAAGAAAGGTATTCTAACTGATTATTTTTTTAGTTTTCAAGATATTAAAAGAAACCATTATATAATTCTCTTCTCCCCCTATCATCATGAAAAAGCTAGTCCTTATATTCCTCTTGCTCCTCCCATTAGTCCATTCACAGCAGATAGAATATTTCATCAATGATTATTCAGGTCTGTTGACTGATGAACAGATAGCTGAGATTGAACCTGTCCTAAAAGAGATATACGATAGCAAAAAGGCAGAATACGCAGTCGTCATTGTAGACACATTGGATGGAGAAGACATAGAAGGCTATGCCTATAAGCTCGCAGAAGGAAATCTTGGGGACAAGGAGAAGAATAACGGCCTTCTTCTGCTGATAGCATTAGATGACCGGCAATATCGTTTCGAAGTCGGAAGAGGCCTTGAACCGGAGCTTCCGGATATGGTCGTCTCAAGGATTGGAAGATATTATATTGAACCAAGCTTCAAGGAAGGCAATTATGCAAAAGGGATTTATGATGCATCAGATGTCATAAGGCAGATACTGCTCAATGGAACGTCTCCGCAGGAACTTGAAAATGACAAGGGTGCTGAAAGCAGGGCTTGGATGATATTTATAATCGTGATTATAGTTGCAATATTGATATTCAGTCTGGCTTCCAAGAACACACGTCCGGTAAAAGGAAGGAAAGATGACGATTATTTCACAGCAGCCTGGATACTTAGTCAGATGCTAAAGGGAGGAAAGGGCGGCTCAGGCGGATTTTCCGGTGGAGGAAGCTTCGGCGGATTTGGAGGAGGAAGTTTCGGCGGCGGTGGCGCAGGAGGAAGGTGGAACAAATGGTAAAGACAGCTGAAAAGAAGTTGAAATGTCCCAGATGTGATGTTTTCATGAAAAAGATTAAAAAAGGAGCAGTGGTTATCGATGTATGCACTGCATGCAGAGGCATGTGGCTTGATGATAACGAGATAGAAAAACTAGTTCATATGGGTGAGAAAAATGAAAAAAAATAAATTTCCTGTTTGGGCAGGCATAGTGCTTGGCATAGTCATATTCGCGTTGCTGATAGGCCTTTATGTAGGCGGTACATACAATTCTATGGTAGGGCTTGATGAATCAGTGAATAACGCCTGGGGAAAGGTGCAGAGCGCATACCAGAGGAGAGCAGACCTGATTCCAAACCTTGTCGCGACAGTGAAAGCATATTCAGATTATGAAGGGGAAGTCTTGACGCAGATAGTTGAGGCCAGGGCAAGTGTCGGAAGTGCTAAGACACCTGCTGAACTTGCAGAAGCAGGGGATCAGATGAATTCAGCATTATCAAGGCTTCTAGTGGTTGTTGAAGCATATCCTGACCTTAAAGCTAACCAGAATTATCTGGACCTCCAGGCAGAGCTTGCAGGGACTGAGAACAGGATAAAGGTTGAGAGAGACCTCTTCAACAATGCAGTGAAAGAATTCAATACAAAAGTAAGAAGGTTTCCAAGCAATCTGATTGCAGGCATGTTCGGCTTCTCACAGAAAGAATACTTTGAATCCAAAGAAGGAAGCGAGGACGCGCCTGACGTGAAGGATCTCTTCCAATGATTTTTTAAATTGGATTATTTTTTTATCTATTTCTAATGATACGGGCAGTAATATTTGACCTTGATGGCATGGTGCATATCACAAAAGGATTGTTTAGCGAGCAGCTCTCAAAAGAATACGGCATCAAAAAAGAAGCCGTATCAGAATTTTTCAAGAATGAATATCAATTATGCAGGATAGGGAAGCTTGATGCAAAAGAAGCCCTGCAGCCATATCTGGAAAGATGGGGCTGGAAAAAGACTGTCGAAGAATTCATGCAGTTCTGGTATGACTATGGGGATATAGATGAAGAGATGATAGAATATGTCCACCAGCTCAGGATGAGAGGGATTAAATGCATCCTTTGCACAAATAACGAAAGATACAGGATGAAGCACCTGATAAAAAAATACGCACTTAATGATGTGTTTGATGAACTGTTGATGTCATATGAGCTGGGTTATTGCAAGCCAGAAGAGAAGATGCTTCTAAAGATTGCTGACGTAGCATGGTGCGAAAAGGACCAGATACTTTTCTGCGATGATAAGGAAGAATCGATAAGGATTGCACAGGCATTCGGATTTGGGACGCATAGATACAGGAGTTTTGAAGATTTCAGAACTAGGTTAGAGAGGATATAATTCAATATAAGACATATTAAATGGTTTAAAAAAATTAATGTGCCCTTACGTATATCTAGGTTATCACGTGCGCTTTCAATGATAGTTAGGGATAAAGATTCAGAAAGATTAGAATATAAACTAGTTTAAGACTAAAGGTTCAAACTTTTCTTGCTAATATTATTTTTCCATTTGCTATTATTTCAGCTTTTGGGACGTAACTGCCAACTAAGTGCTCTGCATCTTGTATAAGGACTGGCTTATAAAAAAAGTTGACCATCTCATGCTCAGGTCTGGCAACATATCCTATAGCAATTTTTCCGCCTCTCTTATTATCATGTGTAAGCCACAGAACTGGAAGGTTTGAAATTAGTCCTCCTCGCTCATATGAATCTACACTAGTAACAATGGACTCATATCCACCTCTTGGAACAGCATGGTCTTTGGTTTCAAAATTAATCACAGGTTCAAAAATTTTAGGTCCGCTATCTGTATCTGCAACATGCCTGACTAGGGTATAATCACCTGGTTTTAAAGGACTGATTTCTTTTTCTTCATTACCATTAAGTAAATCATATGAGATTATCTCACCTGCAAAACCCTTTGCTTCTGCAGTTCTATCCAAATCAAAACTCCAAAAATCATTCTTAGGTTTTCTTGTCTGATGCAAAAATCCGAATTGTTTCCTTTCTTGCTCATCCCATACCCTTACAGCAGGATTCTCTTCCATTATTCTTGGCATATCATATCCGTATCCACCGTATCCATGTATGGCACGTTCTCTGCTGCTTGTAAACAGATATCTTGCAGTAAAAACATTAGGACCGATAAACACTGCATCGCTTAATGGCATTTCAAATTTAGATTCATCAGCACTCTTTGCAGTACCGACTACAAAATAGGAGCTGGTCCCATTTCCTTCATTGCTTAATACATGGACATTGAATCCATTTGGAAAATGCTCTTTCCCTCCATTCGCCTGCTCAAGCAATTTTTTTCTTATTGCATTTGATTCATAGCGAAATTTAGGGTGAGAAGATTCAACCATATACCCTATATAGCTTGGATTAATAGTATCCTTTGGTCCAAATATCTCTACAACGGGACATTCCCCATCACCTGGCAGGTCGATTAGATTGAACATAGGTTCTGCAAGCCTAGCTTTATATGTACCACCTATAACTAAAGATTCTAAGGATTGCGAATTCATGTCATAAAGAAAAATAAAGTTATATATAAAGCTATAAATGGTTCATTTTTTGCTTATCTATGCCAATTAAGTTCTAATACTTGTCCTTAATGGGTTTAGTAATGTTTTTCTATTAAATGATAATCACTATTTGGAATGTATCTCTGCTTTTAGAAAGAATTAATTATCCAGCACTTAACTAAAGATTCAAAAAGAGTCTTATTATCTGAGGATTTCTCACTTCAGGATGGAACATCACACCATACATATTCAATCGTTTATGTTTTATCGCCTGCAC
>JAMPXQ010000060.1 GCA_023701075.1 Candidatus Woesearchaeota archaeon | reverse complement strand
CTTCTCCACCACAGATGTCCCCATTATTCATGACGACCACTCCATCATTCGTCTCAATCTTCATTGAATCTGCAGTCAATTCTCCACCTATTGTCTCTATGAATTCACTAAGGCTCACATGCTCTTCCTCTACGACAACGCCTTCAACATGCATCCTGTCATCATTATGTTCATGGAAGACAGGTGTCCCTATCTTATTTGAAAGGCCTTTTGGATCTATGAGATCCAATTTCTCTCCGCAATTATATATCTCGAAATCTGCATGCCAATGCACCGGCCCTTTTGTCTCTGAAACCAGATTCAGATTTATTGTTGCAATGACAAGATATGATGTTATCAGGATAGTTATGGCAGCCACTAGGAAATACGGCCAGTGATGATGCCTTGAATGGATGAAAAAAGAGATGCCGATTGACAAAAGGATAGCAAGCGAGCCATAGCTGATGAGAAAGACTGAATTGTCCCTAAGCTTATGGTCAAGTGTCTTCTCTTCCACTTCCTCATGCGCCAGAGCACTGCTAATAAGGAGAAGCGAAATAAAAAGCGGGAAAAACCTCATAATCAATACTATAGGCTATGGCATTTAAAAAACTTTTCTTTAGCAGTGAAACAATGCTACCCTCACCTGCTGCTTTAAATATATTCTGACATTACCTATGCATATGAACTGGAAGATAATAACTGAAGAGGAAGACCTAGGCAAGATAATGAAGCTTCCAGAAGATATCATCTTGTCTCTCCAGGATAAAGAAGAGATGCCTACGATAGAGAAATTTGACGGCCACACATTCATAATCATCAGGATACCAATAAAAAAAAACAATCTTGAATATGTGACAATACCACTTGGAATCATCTTATCTGATGGATCAAATGCCCTGATATGCCTGCACCATAAAGAACTGAGCTGGGCCAACCAGGATTCAATCCTAAAGATCATGCTCTCCTCTTCAAAACTCTATCTGAGCTATCTTGCTGAGATCGAGAAGACCATAAATTTCCTTGAGGACAAGGTATATGACTCACAGAAGAACAAGGAAATAAAGAAACTGCTCATGCTTGAGAAGTCACTTGTATTCTTCACGACTGCGCTGCAGCATAACCAGATACTCCTTGAAGAGCTCGAAAGCAGTTCTTTTGTGAAGACTGCTAAAGACAAGGCATTCCTCAAGAAGACTGCTGATGAGCTGAGGCAGGCTCTAAGCATGGCAAAGACTTATACTGACATACTTACGAACCTCATGGATGCATTCGCATCTATGGTCTCAAACAACCTCAATGTCGCAATGAAGATACTCACATCAGTGACTATACTTTTTGCTGTGCCTACACTCCTTGCAAGCATCTATGGGATGAATGTGAAGCTGCCATATCAAGGCACTGAATATGGTTTCATCATTGTCATGAGCATGTCTATAATATTTTCGATGTTCTTCCTATTTATCTTCTGGAAAAATGACATGATTTGACTGTTCGATGATTGCACTAATGTTCTATCAGTGTACTATGGCGTATATAAACAATATTCTGCTACCCTGATTTAGGTGATCAAGATATGAAAACAAAGATATTATTTACGCTGCTTGCACTGTTGATTATTGCTGCTGCATGCACAAGGACTGAGAAAATCGATCTTGGGAATGATGTCCCAGAAGAAAAGGTTGATACTACCGATATCAAACCTGAAGCCAAGGAGGAATATGATCCACTGATAAATCCTGCTGACTTCAGCTCGGTTGTCGACAATAAATATTTCAAGCTTACACCCGGGAAAAAGACAGTATATGAGGGCATGACGCAGGATGGCCTTGAAAGGGTTGAAGTGTATGTCTTAGATGAAAGAAAGATAGTCATGGGTGTAGAGACCATTGTTGTATGGGACAGGGTATGGCTTGATGGCGATCTTATCGAAGAGACAAAAGACTGGTATGCCCAGGACAAAGATGGCAATGTATGGTATTTTGGCGAAGACACTGCTGAACTGCTTGAAGGCGAAGTATTGAACCATAACGGCGCTTGGGAAGCAGGAGTGAATGGCGCAAAACCAGGGATAATCATGCTTGGAAATCCTAAAATAGGAGATTCATACTACCAAGAATATTATGAAGGGATTGCAGAAGACATGGCTGATGTGCTATCGCTAGATGAATCTGTAAAAGTGCCTTCTGGTTCATACACCGGATGCCTGAAGACTAGAGACTATACCCTATTTGACATATGGGCAGATGAGCATAAATACTATTGTCCTCAAGTCGGGGACATAGCATTAGAGATTGAGCTTGAAGACGGCGAGAAGATTGAACTCAAGAGCGTTCAATATGACTCTGAACCTTCACCATCATATGTCCCAAAGACTGATGCTCCAAAGACTAGTAGCGTGATAACTGAAGAGGAAGCCAGGGAGATTGCATTGGCCAGAGTCCCAGGTGAAGTGACGGATATAGCAAAAGAGAAGAAATTCGGAAAAATCTGCTATGTTGTCGAAATTGATGCAGATGAAGGAACAGAGACCGATGTAGTCATCGAGGCAGCTACAGGTGAAATCCTGGCTGTTGAAGAATAAAACGAATAGTTTTTATTCTTTTTTGATTTATTTTATGATCTCTTGGAGGAAAAAATGAAAAAAATTGCTGCCCTTTCATTCATTATGATACTATTATCCACTTTTGCCTTTGCTGAAGACACCGGCGCTGATCCATCTATTTATGGCTTAGAGATAGAAAAATTGCTCAATCTAGGGAGCGGACTACTTGCCTTTGCATTATTCATCACCACCATGGCTGCCTATAAGAAGAAAAAAAACAAGAGGCTCCTTTATGTCAGTGTAGCTTTTTTCCTATTCTCTGTGAAAGGATTCTTGACATCGCTTGAGCTGTTTTCACTTGATATAACCATAATCGACCCTATTGCAAGTGTTTTGAATTTTGCGATACTCCTCTGCTTCTTCTTTGGAGTCATAAAGAAATGATGGAGCTTGCCGGATAAAGAAGACAACAATGACACCGCAAAGAGAAAAGGAAATCCTGGAGATTGATGTCCGCAGGAACATCTATGAGATTGTCAAGAAGTTTGCAGGCTGCCATTTCAGAGAGATTGAAAGGAAGAGCGGGTTTTCCACCGGTTCTGTGAAATATCATCTTGATTATCTCATAAGGAACGGACTCATAACACAGGAGAAGGACAATGGAAATGTAAGGTATTATCCTATAGAATTCATGCCTGAGAATAAGAGACTTCTGGGGCTCTTAAGGCAGGAGAGCATTCGAAAGATCCTCCTTTTCCTGCTGACACATGGGGATGCAAACCATGAGCAAATCGCTTCATTTACTGGCCTTTCTCCTTCCACAGTCTCATGGCACCTGAAAAAACTTGAGCAGAACGGGATAGTCAGGCCTAAAAGAAGCGGAAGAAAATCTACATATCTGATACTGATTGATAAAAAAGATATCATCTCCCTTTTGATAACCTATAAAGAAAGCTTCCTGGATTCTCTAGTAGATAATGTCATAGAGATGTGGGATCTGGATTGATGGCATTATAACTATATATATTACTTAATTCTCCCTTCTCTTATGAAACTGATTCATGTGCCTATCTACAGCATCCTAACCAATGCTTTTGATAGGGATGAGCTCTCATGGATAATGGACAACACTGCGCATCTTGAACTTACAAATTTCTGCTCCACTGTCTGCACGGATTATTGCCCTGCTTCCAAAAAACCTGACAAGGCCCTCAGTTTTGATTCAGTCATGCAACTTACCGGTGAATTCCCGCAGCTTGCAAGAGCATATCCATATCATCTTTCAAATCCACCGGAATATCTTGGAGAGCATGCTGAGACTTTTGTTGATATCTGCGACCTGTTCCAAGAAAAAACAGGGAAGGTCCCATTCATCAGCGTTGCTGTGCCAAAGGACCCTAATAAATATGAAGTCATTTACCAACTCTGGAAGAAAGGACACCTCTATAGTGATGAGTATTCTGATACTGGCAGGATCTCAAATCCATATGTCGAACCCGGAAGGAGATTTCTGCATCCTGAAAGGATTGAGGCTTTCCTTAATTACGTTTCACAGAAAGAGAATACCGACAAAGAAAAGATAAGGAGGAGGATGCCTATCCAATCTGTCCTCCATTATCCTGTCGGCGGGTATACTACCACTTCAGGCATAATAATGACTGCAAATGGCATAGAAGGGAATCCTTTCCATACCGGACTGTATTTCCAAGAGCTGAACAATGATGTCCTGGATTTCCTGAAATATCCCGTGAATAAAAAGACTATCAGAGAATATATGGCCAGAGGGGCGCATATCACCAATAGACATACAATGTTCTAATAGAAAGCCATACCAAAACAAGCTAAATTTAGAATAATCAAAAACTAAAATTGATTAGGTATGAAAAAATTCAGAGCTGCACCATTTTCAATGTAGCTGAAACGGTTTTTTTCAACATGAGAAAGCAAGGTTCCATCAGGTACAACTAATCCAGATGGCTGGTGTTCATAAGAGACTGCCACTAAGGGATACAAGTCTTGGCCACTGAACAACTCAGCCAGATAATATAAAGTCTCATCCTTTCTTTCAAGATAAGCATCTATTCCATCAACTATGAAAAGATCAGATCCTGTTGCTGCTTTTCTCGCTTCAGCATATGCACCTATGTCTTCAAACATTGCATTAGGCACAACTGCATCTTGCACACCATTAAAGCTGAAATAATCCAAAAAGACCTGATGATTTTCTGTCAAGATATGAAACCTATAGGACTGGTTGGATACTGCAGTCATCATGACAAATGCCGCAAGCCCTGTGCTCAAATATCTCCTGTCTGTACCAGTGTATGCAAGAAATCTAGGCTCTTCTGAAAAATCTATCAGAACAGGCAGTTTGTCCTCTGCCAGCCCAATCACTCCGGCATATTCCGGGAAGGGTGACCATTCATCAAAGAATTGTTTAAGTGTGTAATCCATGAAATCTGGCAAACTTAAAGTTATATATAAAGTTAATCACTGAGGAATAATAAATAACCTTATAAAAAACAATCTCATTAACAGGCTTAAATCTCCCTTCCGCACATCCTGCATTTTTTTGCTCTTAAGTTATTTATCTCCTCACAGTGCGGGCATTTCTTCTTCATTCCCAATATCAGTATCAAGAGGATGATTATTATCACAAGAGGCATGTATAGCACTGCGTTCTTTCCTAGTCCCCTGAAAAGCTGGCCTGTCAAGTATCCAAATCCTGTGAATTCATATGCAAAAGTGCCTTCTAGGACATGGACAAGGCTCCTTTCCCTCTCTCCATAGTAAGCCCTGATCTTCACTTTAGGGTTGTCTACTAAATCTGCCTCTGTCATCCCTGTCTCGACTTCAATGAAGGTCGATTCTCCCTTCCTGATGAAGATGGTATCTGAACCAATTGTTATCAGCTGGTTGTTTATTATGAGGTCTATAAGTTCCAGATCCACATAGACGTCTGTGTCTCCGACATTCCTTATCTCTACAAGGAACTTCCCTGTCGCCTTGTCAAATAGGACTTTTCCGAATTCAATCCTTGCATTATCGATTATATCCACTGTCTCGACAACAAGAGACTTTGTCAATGTGTATTCCAATGCTTTCTTCGATTCCCCAAATATCGTGAAGACATCTGCGGTTATCTCGCCGTTCATAGGCTGGAGCGAATTCCCTTCTGAATTCTTATCATATATCAGGATCTTGTACTGTGACTTATCTATGAATACAGGCTCTTCATCTCCTAGTATCTGCGTATTCTCTCCGTTCTTCAAAGTTATTGTGCCTTTGAGATATGCTGAAAGGTCAACCTTGTTCTGATATGTGACCTCTATCTGGTTAGACAATCTGTTGTACCTGACGCTGAATATGTCCAGGTCAACTATATACCTTGGAAGATAGAACCTATCTAGGTCTTCAACTGGTGAGATTGCCGCTGTCGGCACTCTCGCTGACTGGGCGAATTTCACGAAGACGCTTATCCCCAGTTCCCTCCTGATGAATGTCGCTGCACCTACAAGCTCGTTGCCTATCAGGATACCGATATCTATATCGCTCCTCTTGATGTAATCCTTCACCTGATCCGGCACGTTTGACCTTCCTATGAAGACTACAGGCTCGACTCCTGACATTATCTCTTGCTCTATGAATTCTCCGTTTGTCAAAATAGCCTGTTTTTTAGGCTCTCCTTCCTGACTTTTTATTATCTCCTGATACATATCGACAATCTTTTGGTTGTCCAAGAATCTGTCCTGCTCGTTTATCACAGTAGGTGCCTTTGATGCCAAGGCATCCTTCACTTCCCTATCCACCTGGCCGTATAATATCAGGGAATCGACATTCCTTGAATTCAAGAAAGCCATCACCTGATTTATATTCCTCTTGTTTGCAAAAAGGACATAGGACTTTGATACTGCTGCGTATGGTGCTACTGAAATCGCATTATAACCGTATGAATCGTCAAGCACCATGAACTTCGTGATTGATGCCGGAAGCCTTGAAGCGAGTTCAAGATTGATGTTATTCCCCCTTATCTCACTTACATCTGTAAAACCTCTTGATTCCAGCACAGATTTATAGCCTACTACATACGGCCGGTCAGTTGAGGTAACAATAATTGTAGGAGAAGCCTTTGTGAGCTGGTTTATGAGAAGGGTTGAATGCCTGGTCGACACAAGAAAATATCCGCTGCCTCCGTTCAGATTTGTGAACTGGAGAGTAGAATAGACGTCCTGCCAGTCTCCTGAATTTGAGACATATACCTCTTGGGCATATGAATAAGAGACGAACAGTAGTGCAAACAAGAACAGCAGCTTTTTCATAATACCCCCTATCTCATTTAAAAGAATCTAGGTATTTAAAGTTTACTATAGAGCAGATTTACGAAACCTAATGTTCCTAGATATGATAAGCAGCAAGATGAATATCACAAGTGTGAGATACATGTAGAAAATATAGCATGATACAGCATAGTGTATCGGATTTAGGTAACTAACCGGACACACAAGGGTCTCTGTAAGGCTTAGCACATTCACTGCGATGACTGAGATCATAAAAAAGAAAAGGATGTATCCTTTCATCTTGAGATCTTTGATATCCATGTTCAGGCCTTTTCTCATTTGCAGAAACAGTCGCATGTGTTGCATGTCCTGTTGCTCGCTATGAACGCTGATTCGTGAAAACCTTTCTGAAGAGAGAGACAATACGCGCTGCATGCATTGCTGCATGAATCGTCATCATCTATAGAATGCGATATCGAGCCGCCTATAGGACCGCATTCGTCCTTCACTTCATACTTGACGATCTTTGGCTTGAGCATACTGATTATGAAAAAGACAATAAGACCTAGACAGACCACAACAAGGATCATCTGAAGAACCTGCAGTTTCTTCACCTTATCAGAATACTTGCTCATAAGGGAGTTATAATCAGGGAATTATAAAAAACTATTCTTTTTTAAATTTGAATATCCTTTTTAATCGCATCTTGATCTTATGCCAGAAGAAAAATCTCTTGAGGTCTTTATCCAGTGTCTTTCCGCTGCTTGATGAATAGCTGTCATTGAGCCTCTTCAGATGCAGAGTATATTCTTTTGCCAGGAGATCATGCTTCTTTTTCCTCTTTGATTCATCTTTTATTCCATCTGCTTTCTTGAGCCTTGCAAGATATCTTTCTGAGAGCTTCTCCTTCTCCTCATCATACCAGGCATCTATGTCTTCAATATCCATAAAGAAAAACTAAGAATACAAGTTTAAATTATTTTCCCATCTTTCTAAGATTTATATCCTGGACCGGGTATGGGAACCTTATCTTATTCTTCCTAAAGGCTGCGTATACCTGTTTTATCATCCTGCTTGTCGAAAGCCCTTTGTTCTGCGGCTCATCTATCCAGAAAATCAGCTGCACATGTATCGAATAAGCCCTAAATGCCCTAAAGCTTATGACCGGAACCGGCTCTTTCAATATGAAATCAGATTTCATTGCTGTCTCAAAAAGCACTTTCTCTACTTTCTCCAGGTCTTCACCATAGGCTACATCAAGCTCCAAGCGCACACGCAT
>JAMPXQ010000059.1 GCA_023701075.1 Candidatus Woesearchaeota archaeon | reverse complement strand
CGGAGATGAAGCGTGTGTCTTGCTCCTCATGGATGCATTCTTAAATTTTTCAAGATCCTTCCTTCCGGACAAGAGAGGAAGCAGGACAATGGATGCACCACTAGTATTGACATCATTATTAGTGCCAGGAGAAGTGGATGATGAAGTGCATGGACTAGATATTGCCTGGGAATATCCATTGGAACTATATGAGGCAGCGCTGCAATACAAAAACCCATGGGATGTACCAGTGAAGCAGATAGAGAATGTCTTGAATACACCAGGACAATACGAAGGAATGGGCTATACCCACGAAGTGTCCAGCATAAACTGCGGAGTGCTTTGCTCTTCATATAAAACATTGCCTACAATGGAAGATAAATTAAAAGGCCAGATGGACCTGGCTGAAAAAATCTGTGCAGTAGATTCCAGCACAGTAGCTCAGCTCGTCATAGAGAAGCATTTCATAAAAGACATAAAAGGGAACCTAAGGAAATTCTCTACACAGCAATTCAGATGCATAGGATGCAACCAGAAATACCGAAGGCCGCCACTAGTAGGAAAATGCGTGACATGCGGCGGAAGGATAATATTCACTGTTTCCCAAGGAAGCATTGTGAAATATCTTGAGCCCTCCCTAAGCCTTGCCAGAAAATACAAAGTCACGCCATACTTAATGCAGACACTAGACCTATTGCAAATCGAGGTCGTCTCTGTGCTAGGAAAAGAGAAAGAAAAGCAAGAAGGCCTGGGAAAATGGTTTGGTTAGCTATAGATCAAAAAGGACCTGGACAAAAGGCACGGCACCAATCTTCTTTATATCGTCCTTAGAGACAATATTCTGATCCACCAAAAGAGACACACTCTCTTCACCGACTGCATTTATTATATACGCTGTCTTTATGAACGGCAAGACATCATCTTTTTTTACCGGAACACCCTTATAGAAAGAGGAGCCCAAATCAAGGACCATAGAATCGTCTTCCAATCTTTTACCAAGCAATGACTCATCACAAATAGCCAGGACGGCCTTCCCCCGTGTGACGTGTCTCTTGAGTATCATCTTAAACTACAGGATATCTTGCTCCACAGGCGTTGCATGTTATGAAACTTTGCCTATCCTGCTTCACAAGCTTTGTATCTGGCCTATTGCATTCCTTGCAATTGACGTATCTCTTGAAATAATTCTCAACTTTCTCGTTTATTGCCGTTGCACTCACTTTTCTTCCTAACAATACCAAGGGTTTCTTGCCTTCTCCAGGTGTAGCCAATTCCTTGAGTACGTACTTAAGCATATGCTCAGGATCCCTTGCGAGCATGTCTGCAATCTGATAAAAGTTTGAAAGCACGGTCTTGTTCCCCTGGATGTGCCCTCTAATCTTAGGGACTTCAAATCTTTCCTTTCGTAAAACTGATTCAGGAAGCTTTTCTCTCCCTTTTTTTAGCATATCTTGATAATCCATACTTCATTGGAAAGACGGACTCTATTTAAAGATTCTTATATCTTAATAAACACAACAAGGAGAGACACAACGCACAGCAAGAAATCAAAAGCCAAAACATCGCATGAAACATAGATGGATTATGAACCAAACTACCCATTTCCTTGCTTTTTTATCTCCTCTATCTCCTTATCTAACTGGCTCTTGCCGCTTCCTTTTTTAAATAAAACAACAATCAGCAGCAACCCAAGGCAAACGGCCAGGACTATAAACATCGCTGAGAGATTCTTCACTTTCTTTTCTTCTATAGTTTGTGATGGCAGCGAGACAGTCTTATTTTGAGTCATGTTGTTACCAGAAACGCTCTGGTTCTCACGTGAAAGATTCAAATCTCTCACTACTTTTATGCGTTCGCCATACTGTGTCATAAACCTAATCTCTAAAGAATCGTTTCTCATCTGACCTACCAAGAATTCCTTATACCTCCTTGGTTCCAAAGAATCCAGCTTCAACGTCATATTGTCATATTGTATAGAAATATCCTTATACGTCAATTCTTTCCCGTTCGATATCCTAAGAATATCATCTAGCCCCTTTTCTATCAACTCAATTTCAAACATCTCAAGTGCATAATCCAACCAAACAACTTTTTCTACATTCGAAGGCCTATCATGATAGATGTAATCTATAGATATGTTAATAGGAAAATCGCCAATCCTTGTGCTATTCAGCAAGACAAAATATGTCATTGTCTCATTTATTTCAAACTTGTCTTTCCTAACGTTATTTTGGGTCTGTTTCAGTAAAGGAGACCTATTCATTACCAGGATATCCTTTGGAATAGCAACCACCAAACTAGTCACTGAAAGTTCCTGATGCGGTGTTAATGTGAAATTCAAAAGATATGACTCTCCTGGCCTAAACGACTCATTGAAATCGGTTATCCTTAGTTCAATAGGACTATTTTTCACATCGATTGTCCTTACAATCTTTGTTCCGACAGCCTTTTTCGCAAAATCATAATTCAGCGACGCAGCCGAAGTGAAAGTGCCGTTTGACTGAGGCACCAAAGTATAGGTGCATATGATATCTGATTCATATACTTGAAGATAAAGATATATAATACCCTCTTTTTTACTGCATCCGACCACATCAATTATCCTAAAATCTCCGGAATAGGAATCATTAAACATTATACTTGTTATCTCCTGCTTTGAATTCATCCTTGATATCCTTATCTCTACATCAATAGGAATGTTTTTGTAGAATCTATCTTCATCATATGTCTTTGAAATATTCAGTCCAAGTGCGCTTGAATTTATCTTGAAGTATAGCGAGGTGTTTATGTCTCTTGAACTGATAGTTGGAGGAACTTCAATGCTCCCTTTATAGAATGCTTGCTTTGTCTGGCAGAAGCTATATATCCCTTCTTTTGCACAATCCCCCGTTTCTGGATCTATGATGACTACAGAATCCAGAAATGTTATCACTGTTGTGTTTGTCTCCCTCATATAACTGAAAGTAATGTTTGTTCCATCTATTGTCACAGGCATACCGGTCTTAATCCAACCATCATACACTTTCTTCTCATACATCGCAGAGACTAATGGCAATAGCAAGACCAAAAGAATGACAACAAACCTTTTCATCAAGATTCTTGAGAGAAACGGATATAAAAATATTATCAAAAAAATAAATCAAAAATTTATACTGTAACCTTGCCTCTTACGTCAACAGTTATCTTTGGTGTAAGGCCTGTTTCCAATTCCTTATATGTAATTGTCACAGTGTCTTCGTATTTGTTGTCTGCTGTAAGTGTGCAATCAAGCTGTAACCTAAATACCTGATTATTGCTTACGTTGAATGCAGAGAACGATCCACCTGTAGTGATTGCACCTGTTGTACCTGCTGCACCGCCTGTTGCGGTATCACATGTTGCACCAGCTACGTCAGTGACTTCTACGGTGCCACCAAGGTTGTTCCTCAGTGCAATTGTGACTCCACTTGTCGTAACTACTGGTTTTTTACTTATACAGTCCATTCCTGGAGAGCTTTGACATCTTTCTGGTAAGAGTTTTCCTGGGTCTAATACGCCAAAATATGCTAATGCTGCGATTGCTGCAATAACAACTAGGATTGCCCAACCATAAGTCATCAAGAACTCCATTGCGGCTTGTCCTTTTTTCATTCTATCACCTCATGAGTAAATATCTAAATTAAACCTATTCATTCTTACTATATAAATGTTACGTTTTCCTATACTAGTCTACTTATAATTGTCATTTGAAGAACCCACCAAGCATAAGATGGAGAAGATTATATGATACAAAGTAATTTGTAACCCCGATAAGCACATAAAGCGGAATCTTCTTGAAGGCCTCTTTCGCATTGCCTTTCTGGATAACACTTATGATTATTGCAGAGAAGACAGACGATATTATTACACTCACAATTGCAAATATCTGGTAATCGACTATAGAAATCGAATTCCCTGATGTCAACATCCCACCTATCCCTCCAAAAGAACCGCCTTCTGAGATGTTGATGTTCGAAAAAATCGAATTCATGATGACTATGAGTTCAGATGTCAAAGCGAACAGGAACGGCGCTGCGCCAAGCGTCGCAAACAGGATGAATATCACGTATGTCATGACATTTGAAGCCATCTCTTTCTTTATTATCTCTGTCTCTCTCATGTTTATAGCAATCCTTGTCAATAAATCGCCAATCTCTCCGCCAGATTCAAGACCAACCAATAGAAGATTCAATGCTCTCTTAATATTCGGCGAATCGTATCTTTCTGAAAACTGTATAAGCGCCTTATCAAGTTTCTCACCCACCATTGTTGATTTTGCAACAAGCTCCATCTCTTTTGCAAGAACCCCGAATTTCGGCCTTATGGCGTACCACAGCGCACGGTCTATCGGCAGCCCGGCATTGATATTCGCCGCAGCAAGCTGCAAGAAATCAGGGAATACTAATTCCACTTCTCTTTGCCTCTTATATATCTTCAGATCAATATAGATGAAGAAAATAGCCCACGCCACCCCAAATATCAATAACAATCCAAGCGACCATAGAACCAGGAGAATCAGCAGGGCGTCTGAGACAAAGGTCTTATTAAGCATAAACTGTATCAATAGGTACGTCGTAAAAACAGAGATGATGCTAAGGGCAATGTTAAGAATTATCTTGCTTATCTTATAGAAATCAAAATCTATACCAGATTTATCAATCAAGAAAAGAAAGAATTTCCTTGATTCATAAGATGTCTTTTTTTGTTTCATAGTTCAACCGGCGGCCTTATGGAATTAATCATTGCGACAAACATGAACTGCATGAACGCGTTCATCAAAGCCAGCCCAAGCATCACTGTCAGATTCAATTTCAATCCAGCAAAAATAGACACAATAGTTATCATTGTCACGCCAAGGCTAGGGATGATTATCGCTATCAACATATAGAACATAGCCAATGGGTTAAGCTTCTTTGCATATTCGTTCACCATAATCTGCTGCTCTTTTATCAGTGTCTCGATGACATTCTTGAGCGGTTCTGTCAGGTTGCTTCCTGTCTTCAAAGAATTCGACACCTGCCAGAGGATCTTCATCAGGCTCTCTGACGGGCAGACCTCTAATGTCTCAGTAACTGCACTCTCAATCGGCGTGCCTATATTTATCTTATTCACAATCTCCCTGAAATATGCACCAACATACGGATAGTTTGCAGAAAGATTCCTCATGGCATCATAGAGTGTCACTCCGCTCTCAATCTCTACGACCAAAAATCTCCCGGCGAAAACAATCTCCTTATTTATCTCCTTATTTATCTTACTTATCTTCACATCAGGAAGATGCAAAAAATATAGGAACATAGATATATATACAACAGGGAAAAAAAGAAGCGCATATGAAAAATACCCAGCTTTTGCAGTCAGAAAAAACAGTATCATCAGCATACCAAGCGACATATACATCGCCGATATCATAGTCCTTCTTACAAACACTTCCGGCGAATATGGAAGATTGGCTTTCTTCAGATTTTCAGGAAGCAAAGGAAACAGTTTCGTAATCCTCTTCACAACATTCCCTGAAAAACCAGAATTATTGTCCCACGCAGCTTTAGGTGTTGTCTTTTGCTTTTGCGCATTGACTGAAATATCTGCTGTTTTCTCTTTTATAACATCCAGGCCAGATTTTCTGCTATCTAATCTTCTAAACCTATTAAAAAAACCACCGAACAACCATTTTTTTACAGCCTTAGGTTCAACCACAACAGATTCTGCAATCTTTTCCTTTTTTGCATCTTCTGCTTTCTTTTTCTGGAATCTTTGCTTGAGGGTCTCTAGCTTCAGCCTATGCTCTTTCTCTAATCTCTGTCTTTCTTTCTCTTTTTTTTTCTGCTCGAATTTTTCATTAAGCGAAAGCTCTTTTTTCTTCAATATACCTTTAAAGAGATCACTAAACTTTATCTAGACCACCCAATATCTTGTTCTTACTAACGTAACTCATCATGTTTTTCTTATCTGTATAATATTCAGCAATCACCATACCGACACCATCAACAGTATCTATCTTGTTCTTCACAAGATACTCCAAAATCTTCTTCTTCTCTGCTATATCCTTATGTATGTCTTTTTCGCTAAAACCAGTGAAAAGCTTCAATGTCTCCATGAGCGCCTTTGATTTGGTCACAGTCACCAGAGAATCCTTCTTCGCATCGTACTGCATCAGGACACGCGCAGTGCTATCCGGAAGAATCTCAGCCACCTGGAAAGTCCTCCTATTCCCTGTCCTCCTGTTCCTGAACTGGACGATTATCAAAGAAATTGCCGGCAACATTATCTTTGGAACCTCTATCGGTGGATTTGTAAGCCTTGTGACAGTCTCTTCTGCAGTGTTTGCGTGGAAGGTAGCATATACTGAATGACCTGTATGGATTGCTTCAAACAAAGTCTCTGCCTCCTTCTTCCTCCTCACTTCTCCTACCAGTATCCTATCCGGCCTCTGCCTCAGACTATTCACAAGAAGATCCCCCATAGAGACTTCTCCTTTCCCTTCTGCATTAGGCAACCTTGTCGACATAGGCACCCAGTGAAGGAATTTCGGAAGCCTTATCTCCCTAGTATCTTCAATCGAGATGATCCTCTGATTAGGCGGGAAGAACGAGGCCAACACATTCAATGCTGAGGTCTTTCCTGAAGCAGTACCGCCTGCAATTATAGCTGAGAGCTCATATTGCATAGATATCCATATCAATGCCGCAGCATCGTAGCTCATCGTATTCTGCCTAAGAAAATGCGTAATCGTGAAAGGGTTTCGTGAAAACTTCCTGAACGTTATCGTGTTTCCTGCAGTCGATATCGGAAAAAGAGTTGCGTTAACCCTATCCCCTTCATTCATATGGGCATCCAACAGCGGCTCAAGGATGCTTATCTGTCTTCCGACCTTCCTTCCTATCATTGTTGCATAATGTCTTGTCTTATCATCAGTCTCGACAGTGATGTTGGTCTTCACCCATCCATGTTTCTTGTGATATATCCACACAGGCTCAGTAGATGAATTAATGACAATCTCTTCTATAAGATCATCGCTCATCAATATCTCCAGGTTTCCCAGCCCAAGACTCCTCTGAATCAGATATGTCGTAAGGAAATCTTTCGTATCATCTGCCATATCAGGGAAGTACTTGTTAATCAAGACAGAAATAGTATGCTTGAACTTCTCTTCCACTTCAAGGGTCTTCTTAAAATCAGTTATCTCAACAATGCCTAAAGAGACCTGGGTGACCAGCTGCTGCCTAATCTTCTCCAGCACCAGTTCAGTAGTCTTACTTATTGTCGATATAGATACTTCATACGTCGGGACGAAATCACCTGGCTTTAGGACAATCGTTATCTCTATAGGAATATTCTTAGATTTAAACTCGTACTTATCAATCTGTTCAGAATCTTTCTTAATAAGGATCCACCTCTCTTATCCTTTTATCAATTTAGTTAGCTTAAGCAAGTCTTCTTTAAGTTTGTTTCTCTTTTTTGTAATGTTTGCATAGTCTTTCTCAAGCCCCTTCACATGGCTTGTGACTGTATCTGTCTTTGAAGAGACATTGAACGCAATGGCCTTCTTCTCAAGTTTCCTAAACGAATCCTCCATCTCCATCTTTTCTTTCTCTATCTGGCCTATCAAATTTTCGACGTTGGCCTTCTTCTCAAAGAAAGACTGGAGGTTGCTCTTCGCCTTCAGGCTCTCTGCCACCTGCGTCTTTATGGCCGTAGATTTCTGCTTCACCTTCTGGAGGATCTCTTCTTGTATCTTCATTATCTGCTCTTCGTGCGCCTTTGACTTATCCAAGAGCGGCTGCATGTCCTTTTTCCTCTTGAATATGTTCTTCTCAATCTCTCCAACATAATTCTCAAGATTCAATGCCTTCTTCTCGCTTTCAGAAATCGACACCTTCTCTTCAGAAATCTTCTTCTGCAGCTCTTTTGAGACATCGAGGATGCCTTGGAGCCTCTCTGTCAACTCCTCCTCCTTCTCTTCCAGAGATTTCAGCCTATGCTCTTTTAATGAAACTTCTCTCTTCTCTATCTCAAGAGACTGCATAAGCTCCTGCTGCTTCTTCTCTTCTATATCAATCTCCTTATGCGCCTGATTTATGACCTTATGG
>JAMPXQ010000058.1 GCA_023701075.1 Candidatus Woesearchaeota archaeon | reverse complement strand
GTTTGGGGATATCACTGGAAAGGATATGATAAGTATCATGGTCTGATACACGGGAACAAGAGCTTAAAGGAGATGCATAGGATGTGCCATATCTTCAATGAATCAAAGATAAATCTTAACATCCATTATACACATTCAAGGCAATCTGTCAATCTTAGGACCTTTGAGATACCATCGACAAGGTCATTCCAGCTATGCGATGATTTCAGCGAGATGAAGAATCTCTTCTCAAAAAAAGAGCTGGTGACATATCAGGATGAGAAAGACCTTCTGGAGCTGATTGATTATTATAGAGATAATATTGAAGAAAGGTCCAGGTTTGCAGATGCAGGCCACCGTAGGGTGATGAAAGACCATACCTTCAAGAACAGGATGCAGGATATTTTATCGAAGTTCTAATATATCAAGAGCGCATTTTTCACAGGTCTTTATCTCTTTAGTTCACTATCATAATCTTTAAATATCCTATTCTATTCGATAGACTGATGTTTAAAGGCAAGACAATACTTATAACAGGCGGCACAGGTTCATTCGGTAACAGGATACTAAAGAGGCTCAAGGACAAGGAAGCAAAAGAGATAAGGGTATTCTCAAGGGATGAGAAGAAGCAGTATGACATGAAATTGGCATATTCAGATATCTCAAATCTGAAATTCTTTGTTGGAGACATAAGGGACAAGAACAGGCTTAGGGAAGTCGTCCAAGGGGTTGACATAATCTATAACGCAGCTGCACTAAAGCAGGTGCCTAGCTGTGAGGAATGCCCGGAGGAAGCTATTAAGACAAATATCTTAGGAGCAAAAAACATTGTTGATTGTGCGATTGAAGCAGAGGTGTCAAAGGTCATAGCAATAAGCACAGATAAGGCAGTCCAGCCGGTGAATGTCATGGGCATGACAAAGGCGCTGCAGGAAAAGCTCATGATTGCAGCAAATAATTCTCCGAGCAACAAAAACACATTGTTCGCATGCGTAAGGTATGGCAATGTCATGAATTCACGTGGTTCAGTCATCCCTTTTTTCAGGGATCTTATCAAAAATAAGAAGAGATTGACTATAACGCATGCAGAGATGACAAGGTTCCTGTTGACTCTGGATGATGCAATAGATCTGGTATTCTTCGCAACAGAGAACATGCAGGGCGGAGAGATTTTTGTGAAGAAAGCGCCTTCTATAAAGATTGTCGATTTGGCAAGGCTTCTCTATATTGAGCAGAACGGTTCGGATAAAAGGTTTGAATACACAGTCATAGGGACATATCCCGGAGAGAAGATACACGAGATATTGATATCAGAGGAAGAAGGGAGAAGATGTGTGGATAAGGGAGATTATTTCATAATAACAACAGATAAGGTACGTAAGCTAAGCAACGCAAAAGATTATCTTAGGGCAGAGCAGCCAAAGGTCAGTGAAGTTGTGGAATACTGTTCAAAAGATGAATTGACAGATATAAGTGAAATAAAAACATTGTTGAAGAAAGCAGACCAGGCAACAACCCAGGAATATTACACGAGGCAATACTCATGACTAAAGAACCAGAGATGACCAGCGAATTTGTGAATAGGCCGGCTTGTGCAGTAGACGTATCTTCAGAAGTGAAGAAGATTCCTCTCTTTAAGGTATTCATGCCAAAGTCAGTGATGGGGCCTCTAAAGAAGACACTGATGTCAGGTTATATAGCTCAGGGGCCCAGAGTCCTGGAATTTGAGGAAAAGCTAAAAGACTTCTTAGGTGTAAAGAACATCTTGACAGTAGACGCAGGCACGCATGCACTGGAGCTGGCATTGAGGCTGGCAGGAGTAGATGAAGGGGATGAAGTTATTTCTTCGCCATTGACATGTGTGGCAACAAATATGCCTGTCATGGCAAGAGGAGCAAAGATAAGATGGTCAGATGTCTTGGTAGATACAGGGAACATAGATCCAGAGTCGATTGAACGATTGATAACACCAAGGACAAAAGCCATCCTTTATGTGCATTGGGCAGGGAACCCCGCAAATATAGATAGGATAAATGAGATAGCAAAGAAGCATAATATCAAGGTGATAGAGGACGCAGCGCATGCATTCGGTGCAGGATACAAAGGGAAGAGAATAGGCAACCATTCAGATTTTGTCATGTATTCATTCCAGGCAATAAAGCATATGACTACAGGCGACGGAGGGGCATTGGTCTGTAAGGATGAAGAGGATCATAAGAGAGGACGTGCATTGAGATGGTTCGGCCTAGACAGGACAGCGATAAAAGAAGAGCTCAGATGGTACTATGACATAAAAGAATGGGGCTATAAGTTCAACATGAATGACATAGATGCGACAATTGGCCTGGAGCATCTCAAATATACAGAGAAGATACTAAAGGTATGCAGATGGAACGGGAATTATTATAACAAGAATCTATCCAAAGTCAAAGGAATAAGGGTGCTTAGGCAGGAAGATGGTGCATCTTCAGCATATTGGCTATATACTTTGCTGGCCGAAAGACGAGACGAGTTCATCGAGTATCTCAAGAAGAAAGGCATAGATAACTCAATAGTCCACACAAGGAACGATGTATATACCTGTTTCAAGGATTTCAAGGACGATCTTCCTAGGCCGGGATTGGAAGAGTTCACATCAAAGTATGTCTCTATCCCATCATGTTGGTGGGTCAAAAAAGAAGATGCAAAGTATATAGTAGATTCCATAAAGGCATTCTATGAAAGATAGCATTATCTTTAGGAAAGAGCAGTTCTATTTCAGGAAGATAATAGAAGAGGATCTAGAGCCGCTTAGGATCATGCATAATGATTCGTCTACAATCAGAATGCTGACAGATACAACTCAAGTGTCAGTGGCAATGCAGAAGAAGTGGTTCATGTCTCTTGATGATTCTTCAAAATCAAGGAGATATTCTATCTGTATGTATGAGGATGGGAAGGAGATTCTTCTGGGCATGATGCGCCTTGACCAGATAGATAAGTTGAATAAGAACATGCTTGTCGGCCTTGATATAATGCCAAAATTCAGGGGAAAAGGGTATGGCAAGGCGTCTTTTAGGCTTATGCTGGATTATTGTTTTAGTGAGCTGGATATGCATAAGGTGACACTGTATACCGCAGTATATAATAAGGTCGCGATTGGCCTTTACACTTCGTTAGGATTCAAGGAAGAAGGAGTCTTGAAAGAGCATCTCCTAAGAGAAGATGGCTATCATGATCTGCTTGTGATGTCCTTGTTTAGGGATGCCTATTTGTGCTAGCGGATTCTATAAAACAAATATAGTTCATCATTTCCTTATTATATCCAAAAGCTGTTTCCCTATCATTTTTGTAGTGAACTTCTCTTTATACAGCTTGAATGCATTCTCTTCAATCTTTTTTTTGAGTTTTTTGTCAGAGTAGATTTCCAGTATGCATTTTGCTAGGTCTTTCTCATCTCCAAGTTTAGAGAGCATGCCGTTCTCTCTATGTATGGTTATCCCTTCCATTGCAGGAGTATTTCCGGTTATGAATACTTTCTTCATAGGGGCGCATTCAAAAAGCTTGGTAGGTATGCTCCTCCTAACCTTTATCTCTTCAGCATTGAATATTCCCAGGCACACATCAGACGCTGCAATAATCTTAGGGAGGTTCTTCTGTTCAACCCATCCTAAGAACTCAACATTCTTGCATTTTAGAGTTTTAGATAATTCTACCATCTCATCAAAGACGATCCCTTTCCCTGCAAATGTGAACATGATATTCTCTTTCTCGACTATCTTGGCTGCTTTTAGTATCACATCAATCCCATGTCCTTTTGCAAAGCTCCCAAAGAACAGCACATTGAACATCTTTCCTCGTTTTATCTTCATCTCATGGAACCTTTCATCATCGCTCCCAATTAGCACATGAGAGAATTTCTCTTTATCAAGGTCAAAATAAGTATAGTACCATTGTGCATGTTTTATAGTATCTAGGAATACAGCATTGCTTTTTTCACAAGTATATCTGTCCAGGAATTTCAATAGTTTTGCTTTTAGGCTGCCATCTTTGACAAGTCTTCTGTTCAAGACAAGGTTCTCATAATCGCTAATGTATACATCAAAGATTATTTTTCTCTTATGCCAATGTTTAGTGAGGATTGCAAGCAAGGCGCATGGTTTTCCTGTCGTCAGTATCACATCAAAATCTCTCTTCATGAGGTGTATCAGCATCAAAAAATATTTCAGTCCTTTTCCTAGTATCAGTTTAACTTCGATTCCATTTTCAATAAGTCCTCTAAAGAGGTTCCTTCCTCTTAGGTGATTCTCCCAGTTGAAATTGCCTAGATAAAGGACTTTAGGCTTCCAGTTTTCTTTCAGGTGTTTAGAAAACGAATGCAGATCATCAAAGATAAGATCAGGTTTTATATTATATTTCCTGTCATTTCCTCCTTTACCGGTTCTGACAAGGACACTCTTTATTTTTCCTTTATCTGCGCTTAATATGTCTGCTGTCTTGTCTCCTACAAAGAAGCATTCCTCTCTATCCAGCCTGAATCTTTTCACAGCCATGTCTATGAAATAAGGGTTAGGTTTCCTGCATCTGCAGTTGTCTTCAGGAGAATGAGGGCAGAAATATTCTGCATCTATGGTTATGTTTTCCTCTTTCAGTTTTTTATTGATATGTCTCCTTAATGCATAATACTCCTTTTTGGAATAATATCCTCTTCCTATGCCGGACTGGTTGGTTATCACAATGAGTTTAAAACCCATCTCTCTAAGATTTCTCAGCGCTTCAAAAGTATTAGGCACAAATTCAAATTGGGATATCTTATGTACATAATTCTTGTCGATATTTATTACTCCGTCCCTATCAAGAAATATTGCCTTATTCATATGCAGTCAAATAATGGAACAACTGATCTACTTGCTAAGTTCCTTATCCAGTAGCTCGCACAGGATATGGATTATGGATATGTGCGCTTCCTGTATCCTTGGCGTGTTTTCAGATGGTACGACAATGCATATATCGCATATCTTCGCCATCTCTCCACCGTTCTTTCCGCTTAGCCCGATAACTCTGCATCCTTCCTTTTTTGCAGCAGCGATAGCATTTATTACATTTGGAGAGTTCCCGCTTGTGGAGATTGCAACAACCAGGTCTCCCTTCTTGGCATTTGCTTCTATTTGTCTCTCAAAGACTTTTTCATACCCATAATCATTGGCGATTGCAGTGACAACGCTGGAATCAGTTGTGAGGGCCATGGCTGGCAGCCCTTTCCTCTCTATCTTGAATCTGCCGACAAGCTCTCCGACCAAGTGCTGTGCATCGCTTGCGCTCCCGCCGTTCCCAAACGCAATCACCTTATTCCCTGTCTGGTAGGCCTTGATGAACATATGTGCAGCTTTCTCAATCTTATCGAGCTGCTGTTCTATGACTTTCTGTTTCACTTCGATGCTTTCCTTGAGGAAATGGCTTATCTCTTGCCTATATGCGCTTTTCAGTTCATCTGGTGTTATCACAGATGTGCCGGGTTTTTGGACAACAAGCCCGGCAGCATAATTGGAGAGTTTTGCAGTTTCTATTAGATCAAGGCCGGATACGATTCCAAGTGCAGCAGTGGCAATGACAGTGTCTCCTGCGCCTGTGACATCAAAAAGTTTTGTTATGCTCACAGGTGGTATATGGCTATGCCTTCCTTGCCTGTCAAAGACAGATATCCCTTCAGGCCCTCTAGTGATGAAAACATTGCAGCCAAGAGTTTTTGTGATCTTCTTTCCCATCTCAACGATATCTTTTGAGCCTGTCATCTCCTGTGCCTCTTTTAGGTTAGGTGTTATGAGGTAGCAGTCTTTGAAAGCCATCATCTTGTCAGGCTTTGCATCGACAAGCACAGGCTTGTTGTTTTCCTTAGCAAGCTTGATTATGCTTCTTGCAAGTTTTTCGCAGACAACGCCTTTGGCATAGTCGCTGATGAGGATAGAATCGCATAGCTTCACATTTTTCTTGATCACTTCAAAAAGCTTCTTCTGCATCTCTTCGCTTAGGTCATTTGTCTTCTCATAATCTATCCTGATGAGCTGGTAGTTGTTCCCTGCGATTATTCTTTTCTTGACAGTTGTCATCCTTTCATTATCAGTGAGTATGAGTGATGTTATCTTCTTCTCTTTTAGGAGCTGCTCAAACAGTTTCCCATCTTTGTCGTCTCCTACAACACCGCATAGCATCGCTTGTGCGCCAAGCGCCCTTATGTTGTTTGCAGCGTTTCCGGCTCCGCCAAGCACATTATCTTCGCTTGATATTTTGACGACAGGCACAGGCGCTTCAGGGCTTATCCGTGTAGCAGTGCCATAGACATATTTATCGATCATGACGTCACCGATGACAAGCACTTTTTTCTCTTTGAATGAATCAACAAGTTCCATTTTCTTTCACCTTTTTGATGATCATAGATGTAGATATGTCTTTAGGGTCTCTTTCTATGAATACAATCTTTCCGCCGTATTTTTCAACAGTCTTCTGTTCCGGGATATTGTCTTTATATTCAGATCCTTTGATATGGAAATCCGGTCTTATGATCTCAAGGAGCTTTTCAGGAGTCTTCTCATCAAATATTGTCACATAATCTACAAGAGAAAGCGCATCGACAAGTCTCGCTCTGTCATCTTGTGATATTATAGGCCTATCCTTGCTTTTGTATCTCTTTATGGATTCATCGCTGTTTATTCCGACGATAAGCGTATCCCCGTATCTCTTGGCGAATTCAAGGCTTTTTAGGTGTCCGATGTGCAGGATATCAAAAGCGCCATTAGTAGTGGCAATCTTCTTCCCTTCCTTCCTGAGTTTCGCTATTATATCCTTTAGTTCCTCTCTGCTGACGATCATAGCTTAAAAAGAACTTCAGGTATATTTAAATCTCACGCAATTAAGCTCTTTTTTACTGGATATCAGGCAGTGCGTAGTTCTAATCTAGGAGTCTTCTATATATATCGATGACCTTGCTTATGTTTTTCTCGTTGGAGAACCTGTCTATCAGTATCTTCCTGCTTCTTTCAGTATTCAGTGTCACTTGTTTCTTGCTTATCTTACGTATAAGTGTTCGTATCTGCATGGCATTTCCAGGCTCGACTAAAAACCCGGTTATCTTGTCTTCGATGATGTCAGTTATCCCTCCAATCCTCGAAGCGATGACAATTTTCCCGCTAATGGCAGCTTCAAGCGCAGCTCTCCCAAAAGCCTCCCCTACAAGAGAAGGGAATACTATTATCTCATGCTCTCCTATTATCCTAGGAACATCCTTATAATCTGCTCTGTCATGGATCTTAATGTTCTTCTTCGCATTTTTTAATAGGTATTCTTTGAGGTTCCCTTCACCATAAAAATCAGCATTCAATTCTTCGCCATTCAACGCTTCAAATGCTATATGTGCTCCTTTGGCTTTTGTATATTCTCCGATATAGAGTACGCCGTTTCCTTTTGTCATTTTGAACTTCTCATGGTCCAGCACATTATATATCACATCAATTTTTCCATCCTCAAGATTCATCTCAAGCAGTTTAGCTTTCATGAAGCTGCTTATGGGCATGAAAAAATCAAATTCTCTCATCAGCCTTTGGTGATCTTCATATCTTTTCCTGGCAAAGTAGATAGTCAACGGATTGAATTTTACCACTGGATTTAGTTCCATCTTCCCGAATATCTTTGAATGCATATAGCAGTCCAAATAAGTCTTTCTTGTGCATTCTTTATGGCATATCTTGGCATCTTTATGCATCAGTGTGCCTTTAGGGCAGAAGGGCACAGGACCATTTACATGCATGACATACTTTTTCTTAAGTTTGGATTTCACAGCAGATATGCTGTTTGTATTCATGCAGTGGATTATATCATAGTCTTCTTGAGTATCCAGTTTCTCAAGTTCGATGAGCAGGCTTTTTTCAAATTCAAAAGCTCTTCTTATGTTTCCGATAAGGCTGTTCGGTTTTCCAGACTTGATGCGCCGAAATATCTTCACGCCTTCGATGGTTTCATCTTTTTTGAATTTCTCAAAAGAAGTCAATACCTGCACATCTATTTTCCTTTTTGCAAGTTCTCTTGCTAAGAGAGAAGCGCTGATCTCTCCTCCTCCTTTTCCAAGCGGAGGGAAGAATTCAGATATCAT
>JAMPXQ010000057.1 GCA_023701075.1 Candidatus Woesearchaeota archaeon | reverse complement strand
TAAGGCTTGTAAGGAAAATGTCATGGACGTATTCATATGTATCGACCGTACCATCCCTGCAGCTGTCAAAAGTATTGTATCCATTCGCGCTCTCATTCCCTCCATCCTGACAAGCCAATCCGCAGGAACATGGTGATGTGTAGCAGAAACCGCCCGGATCTGCCTGCACAGAAAACAGCATGGCTGAAAGTATAACAAATACAATCATCCATTTCCATGCGTTTAATCTATCAGCCATTGTTTTTTTAGTCAATTATTTTTTTGTTCATTGTTTTTCATGCATCACTGCTTCTCTGATACAAACAATTCCTCACTTGGATAGACTGTGATGCCCTTTCCCGGAAACACCTTGAAAGGCACTATCTTCTTCTGGTGCAGCGTCCCTCTGAGTTTCACTATCTCTGTCGCATTCACCCTCTGGCTGCCCTGCCTCAGATTATAGAAGACAAAGACACCGTCTGAAAGGAATTCTTCCACCCCAGATTTACTGTACCTTGTAGTGCTGTATTCTATCTCTGTAATCAAGAGGGAGGTTGTCTTGAGCTCACGAAATGTCTCAAAGATCTGCGACATATATGCCCTATAACCTTCTTCTTTGCCGAAGAACCCTGCTGAGATCGCTGATAGGCTATCAACTACGACTATATCAGGAACCATGCCCTCCGGGATGAGATTCTTTGCCTCATTGACTTCTATTAGAAGCTCTCCTCTTGCCTGCGCAAGCAAAGTCTCAACTGAACGAGACATCTGGAATGGGTCCATCTTCTTTATCACAAGATTGCCTTCCTTGAGCAGACCATCAGGATCAAACCCGAAATTATGCATGTTACGGATTATGTTCTCTTCTGACTCCTCAAAGCTCAAGAAAAGGCATTTCTTCCCTTTCCTTGCTGCGTTCACCAGCACCTGGAGGCAGAAAGTCGATTTCAATGTCCCTGGCCCGCCGGACACCAAGACCTGCGAGCACTTAGGTATGCCGTTTGTAATCAGTTCATCAAAGCCGGGAACGCCTGTCTTTATGAATCTTTCATCCTCTACATGGAGCCATGGATTGTTCTTCAGGAACGTGTCTTGTGTCATCTTCTGCCACCTTCCATCTTCTCCATGACAAGCCGCTCAAAGCAATGCGATTCGTCTGCATAGACTTTCTTCTTCATCTCATCATATACCCACTTAAGGATATCTTCATCGACGTATAGCCATATCCTGTTCTTCTTCGGTCTTGGTTTTCTCATCATGATACCTCTGTGCAATTTATCAATAATTATCAAATTACTTAAAAAACTGTGATTTTTTGCACTTATATACTTTTCGATAAAATGATCAAAGTAAAATGGAAAATTACAAGTTTAATGATCTGAAGATACCATTGAATGAAACACATTACTAGTCATTAAAAAAAATAAAAAAAGAGTTAAGTCGCCTCACACATCTAATCTTACGAATCTATCTTGCGACATTGTCCTAATCATTGATGCAACATTTATTCCCTGTCTGCAATGAATTAATCACCAGAGAGATGACGTATGCTTATAAAAGTTAACCATTGTGAATAGTATCAATTTCTTGAATCCAATCACCCCAATGGATTTGGCATTATAATGAATAAACAAAATCAAAAGAAAAAATCCTCCTAGACCAACGCCGGATATTTAACTACTTTCATCCATGGATGGAAATGGATTATCGCATCTGCCAGGATGTTCTCAAAAAATTCTACATTAAGGTCCTTGTCATCTTCAAGCTCCTTTAGGAATATCGCGATGACTCCCATCTTCTCGAAATACTTGAACATGCCATCAAGGAAATGCCTATAATGTATCCTATTCTCAAAGCTCAGCTCCAATGAAGAGATAGAATCTACCACGATTATTGAAGGCATGTGCTCTTCAAGGTACCTCAACTGAGACAACCCATCTTCAGCCCCAAGCGAAAAAAGATCCAGCTTCTTTATGTTTATATGGCCGCTATTGACATAATCCAAGGCTTTCTCATCCATCTTTGAAAGCAAGTTTATCACTTTTTCCTCTGTATCCTGGAGCGATACATATGCAGCATTCTCTCCCCTCTTTGCAGATTCAATCAAGATCTTGAGCGCAAGCTTTGTCTTTCCTGTGCTCATCTTCCCTGCAAATATGATGTTTGAGATAGATGGAATGCCTTTCCTAAAAAGCCTATCAACTTCTCTTACCCCAAGCTTCTTGAACTCAATCTGCCTTATCTCTACAACCTGCTCCTGCTGCTTTTGCTCCTCTTTTTTTAGAGGCTGTGTCTTCTCTTCTGCAGGCTGGACATCTGCAACTGCCAATTGTTCTTTCATCTTGACTAC
Source organism: Candidatus Woesearchaeota archaeon (assembly GCA_023701075.1). GTDB lineage: Archaea > Nanobdellota > Nanobdellia > Woesearchaeales > GW2011-AR15 > GW2011-AR15. The sequence continues at coordinate 5,984 of JAMPXQ010000057.1, read as the reverse complement.
TGGTGTCACAGGTTCCAATATCTCAGTTGCCTGATGAGGTGCTGATGAAACAGAAGCCTTCATATCCGCTTCCGGTTTTGCATCTTCCACTATAGGCGCAACATCAGGCGGCATCTCAATTGCCACTGCCTCTGCTGCCATCCTTACAGCTGCTGCAAGCTGCTTCTTGTCTTTTATCGGATGAAGACTGTTTTTCACATAATCATCTTTAAGGACATAGCCTACCCAGTTCGCAAAATCATTCTTCATAGGGTTCACATGATGGCAAAATGTGCTGTCATCAATCATCTCTAGATGGGCTGACAACTCGTTTAAAGTTGATGCCACTTTCCCATTAGAGAAAACAAAACTGTTCACCGAACCAAGATCTTCCATTTTTCCGCTTTCACCCCATGATCATCCAGACTGATAGATTATCAGCCAGACCATTTTCTAATTTCATCCAATTTATTTTTTCTCTTCCTTCTTCTTGAAAAGACCTGCAAAGAATCCTTTCCTCTCCTTCTCTGCCTCTTTCACATTCTCTGTGACCTGCGAACCTTCCTGGCTCTCGATCTTCTTCACATCAACATCCTTCATCTTCTGCGCCATCTGCAGCTCCTGCGCTATCTTTGGAGCCTCTTTCTCTATCTTATCGATGAGCGAATTCATGGTCTCAGCTTTCTTAAGCCTCTTATCGAATGCATCATTCATGCTCCCTTCCAGCCTCTTGAACCTTGTATCCACTTCTTTTGGAAGCTCATTTGATCTCTTTGTTATCAGATCTATTATATTACCTACGTGCTTCTCAAAATCATTCAGCCTGGATATCAATTTCTCAACTTCCTTCTTCTCTGAAAGTGTCGTCACCTTGACTTTCAACTGCTCAGTTGATGACATTATCGGCTCTATCTGCTTCTGAAGCTCCTTCATCCTGTCTGTCAGCGATTCAAATTCCTGGAATTTCTTCTGCGATTCTATGAAAATGCCTTCAATCTTATCTGAATGCCTCTCGACATTCGCCTCCACCTTCTTGATATTCATGAGCTCAGTCTTCACTTCCTGCGCAAGCTTCACTGTCTCTTCCACTCCCCTGAAAGAGGAAGTCTGATGCCTTATCTCCTTCAATTGGTCCATGAGGCTCTTCATAATTGACTCATTGCTTTCTATCCCTGCTTTAAGCGCCTCGATCTTTGCATCCTGCTTCCTTACATCCACCATCAATTTGTCTGGATGGACCGCCTCAACAAGATCTACAGCCTTCACGGTCTTCACTTCAATCTCCTGCATCGCCCTATTTGCATCCATTATCATCCCACGAAGCTCTCCGACCTGCTCGTTTATCCTAGTGAACCTCTCGTTCATGATGTTACGCATCTCTGTGAACTGGTCGAACTTTGCCTTGAGCTTAATTAGGTCTGCTGAAAGCGCCTGTGTAGAATTATCTATCTTCTCGTGCTGTTCCTCTGCCTGCGGCTCACTGCTTGACGTAGCTGAAGGCTCTTCTTGCTTCTTCTTGAACAGGAACATCTTATCTCACTCCATTCATCTCTTCGATTGCTTCATTTAAGTATCTTTTGATAATGACCGCATCCTTCTCCTCATGAGATGCCTCATATAATTTTATCTTTGAAGGGATTCTCTGCACCATCATCTCGATAAGTGACGTATCAAAACCATTCTTGCGCAAAAACTGCATCTGCGAATAGACCTTTGGATATGCATCCTTGAAAAGCTCAATCCTCTTCTCATATTGGTCATGCTCATCATAGGAAATGAAGTTCATCTTCTCCAAATTGAGCGACTCTTTCTTTGCTTCCACCCTCTGTGAGACCAGTACAGGATTTTCTTTGAAATACTTGTCTGCCGGCTGCTGGTTTGTCTGGACAGCAACTTTCTCTTCAACAACTGATTTCTGCTCAGCTGTTTTCTCTATCACCGGACTTGCTACCGGAACTGTAGGAGCTACTGCTGGACTAGGCATATTTGTGACTGATGGCTCATCTTTCTTTACTGATGGTTCTATCTTTTTCTCTTCTTGCGGTGGACTAGTCGGTGCATCTTTTGGCTTTGCCTTGAATACGAATTTCACTTCTGCGTTTGATAGGGGCTTGATGTGCGCTGCTATCACCCTTGCCATCTCTTCTTTTGACCTTATGCCTTCCAACTTGCCTGCCAGATAATCATGCCCGAAAACATCGCTTATCCATCTCTTGAAATCATTCTTATTCTCATTCACGTGACTATTGAATGAATCATCATCCATTGTCTGGAGAGCTGAAGGGAGCTCACTATAATGCTTTATGACCCTTCCATCTTCCAACCTGAAATATCTATGGCTCATTTTGCAACTATGACTGATTCCTCTTTCTTTTGATTTGCTTCCTGTCTCTCATCTTTTGAAACTGATGCTTCAGCCTTCACACTCTCTGTTTTCACGTCTTCTTTCTTCTCTTCTGGTTTTGCCTCTTGCTTGGTTCCAATAGGTTTTGCATCTACTGTTTTTGCTTCTACTGTTTTTGTTTCTACTGGTTTTACATCCGCTGGTTTTGTTTCTGCCGGCTTTGCTTCTGCTGTTTTTATGTCAACTGCCTTTACGTCAGCTGGCTTTGCCTCTGCCTGTTTTGCATCCTCTGGTTTTGCTTCCGGTGGCTTCACTTCCTGCTTCTTTGTCGTGAATGGTTTTTCTCTTTTCACTGTGACCTTGAAATCCTTCTCTTTCCCTTCATAAAGCAACTCAAGGAATTTCACATAGTCTGCTTTTGCAAGTATCTGGTCTGATATGTCTGCCCATTTATCATTCTTGTATGCATCCCTTATCCAGACTGAGAAATCATTCTTCTCTGCATTCACATGCTTCACAAAATCCTCATCCTTGAGCACGTTCACCTCATCAAGGAGCGCCTTTAATTTTATCACTAATGTGCCGTTGCAAAGTGTCAGCATCTTGTCCCCTGGGACATCATCGTTTATCCCTAGTGCCTTGACTGCTGCTTCTCCTGCAACAACCTCTTTCGCTTTCGCTTTCTCGCTCTCTTTCTTTGCCTCTTCCACTGCTGCATTAAGCTCACTGTCTGAGACAAGCTCAAGTTCCTTGACTTTTGGAGTCTTCCCTAGCTCTTTCCATAATTTATCTATCCTTGGCTTTAGGCCTTCAAGATAGATCTCCACCATGTTGAAGCCACCCTGCTTTATCTTATCTACAGATAGCTTCAATTCCAATCTCATGTCAAACACATCTTTCCCTATCTCTTCCAACTGATCTAGCTGATAAGAGAGGTCTTCAACAATTCCATTATATTTGTTATATTGGTCAAGCTCTGCATCTGACAGCCTTATGACGCTGTGGATGATTGGCCTGAACTGGACGTAATATGGCTGTCCCCTGTTCCAGTCTGAATTCTGGACCATGCCGGATCCTACTGGGGACTTGACAAGCTCCTGGACATAGGATTTTCCGTATTTTGTCTCGATCCTCTGGAGATCTCCCTCGTCCCTTGTCTTCATCTGGATCTCTGTGTTGATGTTGGCCTTGATCTGACCTACGAAATCCGCCAAGACCTGGGAGATGAGCATGACACCTATGCCCCACTTCCTGAACTCCCTGCATGCCCTTTCAATCTGCACGAAACCTTCTCCTGAACCTCCGAATTTCGGAAGCAGCCTATGGACCTCATCGTATACCATCATGTACCTAAGGCCCCTATATTCCTGGAGGTTTGACTTGAAGACTGTCCTTACTGTGTTTGCGACAAAGATATCCATCCCTCTTGGGTCAAGAGTGCTTGTCGTTATGACCTGGATCTCTCCAGGTTTCCAATATTTCATCAAGTCTATCTTCTCTTTCGGATTCTTGATTGCTCTTATGTTCCCGCTGAATGCCTTTGCATCCTTCTTTGTCATATGGAACCTTGGATAGAACTGGAACATCTTCTCATCTGCACATTTCCTGAGCATCCCTGTCCACTGGGCTGTTGGATCAAACACTATCACTGCGACATTCTTGAGCAATGCTTCCTCGATGACTACCTGCGCTGAAATAGATTTACCTCCTCCTGTGCTTCCTGCGATGATTGAATGCACTGTCAATTTGTCCATGTCAAAATATGTGTCATTCTCTGTCTCTGCAATCTTCCCGACATATAATGACCTGGGGCCTTTCTTTGGAAGGAGGCTGTATTCCAGTTTCACGTGATACCTCTTCTTCTTGTTTATCTCATGCCTTATGTATATGATTATCCCTATTATCGTCGTCAATATCAATAGGCCTATGAGCATCTTCCATAGCTCTACAAGACCGAACACCTTATAGTTCTGGATAGGCTCGAAGACCTCGACTATCGTAGATGTCCTTGACTCCTGGTCAAAGTACCTTGCTTCGACAATCAGGAAATAATCCCCTTTTGTCCATTCTCCGGGAATCACTGTGTCTTTTATCAAGGTCTGTGATGTCCTGATAGCCACTGTATCGTTTCCGATATACATTGAATTATTGGCTGTCTCTGCGTCCACTCCTCTTATGTAATAATCCAGCCTGACATCATATGCCTCATCTATGAGAAGGTTTTGCAGGTTCACTGAAAACTTGAACCTGTTTCCAGGAAGCGGCCTTCTTGTAAGCGCCTGGAGATTTATCAAGAGAGCCTCAACAGGAAGACGCTCTTCATCACTCACTGTTATCTCGACTGGAAGAGAATCATTGATGTCTCCTGTCACTTCAATCTTTCCGTTGAACACTCCGTATTTAGTACCGTATCCCCTTACTGTGATATTCGCATACTGGTTCGGCTCTATTGTGACTTCTGTAGTAGATAAATCTACTATCTCAGCCGCATCCCCCACTATCCTAACATTAGCTGTCACCGGCTCTTTTGCAAAACTGAATATGAGCAGGTGCTCTGTAAAGAAATTTTCCAGCCTCAATCTTTTTTTCAATGCATTAAGTGACATGAAGAAGGGCTTGCCTATGTCTTCCGGCCTCTCTATGAACGGACCTATTCCTGGACCTATTCCTGGACCTGGGCCTACATCTGATTTTGTCTTTGTACCCAGTGAATCTTCTCCAGGACCTACCCCTGTACCTATACCCGGACCTGTGCCTGTAAGCGACTCGTCATATACCAAGGACATCGAGATATTATGCTCTGTAGACTCGTTGGCCTCTATTGTGACATTATTCACATAATTCCCAAATCCTGTCTTTATCGAGATTACATAATATTCATCTGCAGGTATGCCTGTCATGTTATAGAATCCGTCTGCACCTGTTATGTATATCTTATTTGATACCGATACCAGCGCATTCTCCAAAAATGCTCCTGTTGAATTGTCTGTGACCCAACCATGTATGTTTCCAGGAAGAGAAAGCTCTCCTGCACCTTCAGGGCATTCATCATATGGGTCTGCATAAAGATAATATTTCATAGTATTCGTGCCTGGAGGAACTGGGACCATCATCTCATAATTGAAGATCTTATCCGGCCTAAACCCTGTGAGGAAATTATCATTCACCAATGCAACCATGATTATGGTCCCTGACTGCTGAAGTATGCCTACAGGGAATGCCGTGCTCCCAAGAGTATTATACTGCTGCATGTAGATTGCCGGGACATTTGAGATGAGTGTATTCCCAAGCTCTACATTTATCGTGCTTGTGAATGAATTTGTCGCTGACTGAGTATCATTGTAATCAAGGCCGATATAATCATCCAGCATCTGAGTAGTCCCTGCTGTTACTGATGCCCAGTCCATCTGAGCTGCCGTAAGTGTAGTTGCATATATCTCGTGAGCCTGTCCTGGAGCAAGGCAGGAGAATATCGGGTTAAGCTCAGTTATCCTATATGCGCTGTTGCTGTCTGAAAAGATGTACCAGGAAGTATTAAGGGCTGCAGCTGAAAGAGTTATGCCTGCAACACCCCACCAATTGTCTGCCGGCCTCCTATGCCTGATATCCAAAGAAGTTATAACGCCTCCTTTTGCGTCATCGCTTATGACCCTTCCTACAT
>JAMPXQ010000056.1 GCA_023701075.1 Candidatus Woesearchaeota archaeon | reverse complement strand
CTTTACGGCATGAAGAAGAATACCCCTACCAAGACAGCAAAGAACAGCAGCTCTGCTTTTGAGAGATATCCTATGAACCCTTTTGTCTTGAACCTAAATGGATAGAACGGCATCAGTTCAGACATGTCCAAGAAATCAAAGAAGAGGTGACCTACATACCCTAATACAAACGGCATTATCCATCTTGGATAAAAATACCATAGAACTAAAGAAAGAATGACCAATGTGAAGATACTATGCAGATAATTCCTCTGTTCCCCTAAATCATCCTTCTCATAATACATTGTCTTGAAAAGCTCCCTATTAAAAAGGACAGAATGCTTGTAGTATACCCAGAGATGGTCCAAGTCAGGGAATAGAGATGCGATGATTGCAACAGGATAATTGCCTGTAATCCTTCCTATTATCAATCCAAGCATAAAATGTGTAGGCCAGATCATGCCTCATCTAAGAATCGGCTATTATATAAAGATTGCCTGAACAAAGGCCGCTTTCCTGAATCTAATTTTCTTGGTTTTGGCAACAACCAACATGACTTCAGACGGCCAAGCCTTCAGCTTGCCCTCTCGCCAGCCCGAAGGGCGCATCCCCAGGCTCGCTGTGTCATGGTTGTTAGCAGGTTTGTTTTTGGATTCTTAGAACAATGCCTTGAATAAAAGGAATATAGCTAAGTCAACTGCTCAATTCTTTCCTATAGATTATTGCAAGCACTGTGCTTACCAATGCAAAACATATCATCACTATGAACATGCTGCTAAACCCGAACAGCTGCAGCATTATTCCGCCAGATATGGAAGAGAGGGCAACAACAAAGGAACTTACAGCAGTATTAACCCCCCATTCGCTTGCAATCTTCCCTCTTGTCAGATGTGTCGAGAATATAAGATTGAATGACGGTGTCCCGAATGCTTCGCCTAATGCCAATATCACCTGTATCATATAGATATGCCAAAGCTGTGTCGCAAACAGATAGCCTGCCCAGCCAAGAGCCCTAAACAGGAAGCCTGCTATTAGGAAATAATCTGCATATCTCTTATGATTCTCGTACTTGCTTATGTTCAATGTGAATATGCCTGATGCGAATATGAAAAAACCCCATATGCCGCCAATATGATATATCGCAGAATCAATCTTCTGAATGTATAGTGCATAGAATGGCGCAAACAGGTTGCCTGCAAATACAAAGAATGAATTTATCAAGAGAAGGTACTTGATCTGATTTTTCATCAATATTTACAGATTAGCAGGGTTTTAATACCTTTCCATAATCCACATCATCATGATAATATCATATAATGAAGCAGGAAGGCTCCTGGAAGGCAAAAAAGAGATATCACTGGACCTAGGCATAACTTATTCCAAAGTTGAAAAAGAAGGAGACAGCTTCATATTCGAAGACGGACAGAGGCTCACAGAAAAGGACCTAAAGAAAATAGTCAAGAAAGACACGATGTGCTTCTTCATCGAGAACAGTTCCATCGTCCCTATATCCAGCTTCTCTGAAAAGACAAACAAGTTCTATAAACTAGTCCCTACAGGCAGCTGGCCTACAATAGAGCTTTCCGGAATCAGGATGCATGTCACAAAATCAATGACACCTAAAGAAGATACGGAAAAGAAGATATCTTTTGTCCAGCCATGCACCGGAAAAGTGCTTGACACGTGCACAGGTCTAGGATACACTGCAATCATGGCTTCCAAGACTGCTGATGAAGTATATACCTATGAGATAGACAAGCATGTAGTAGAAATCGAGAAAGTGAATCCATATTCAAAAGGACTGTTCAACAAGGAGAAGATCGTCCGGCATGAAGGAGACATATTCCTTGAGATAAAGCAGCTGAAGACAGAGTTCTTTGATTTTGAGATACATGATCCTCCAAGAGTTGCGCTTTCAACACTCCTTTATTCCCAGGAATTCTATAATCAGCTTTTCCGTGTGCTGAAAAAAGGCGGGAAACTATACCATTATACCGGAGACCCCGGAAGCAAGAGAGGACTTGATGTAAGAGACGGCATAATCAAGAGGCTGCAGACGTCAGGTTTCAAACAGATAGCCCGTGTCTTCAATGGCATAACCTGCATGAAATGATTTATATATAATCTGTTTCTTGCGTGTAACATGCACACAGTAGCTGATGTATGCCAAGGAATGGCATATGCAAAATGGGTCAGGACAAAAGCAAAGGAATTAGATCTGAATTCTGAATTAAATTCAGTAACTGCTATCGGAAACTTGCTCTATAATTATCGTATGACCCAAGGATGGTTAGGCGTTTCATCAAGCAATGTATTCATCAGGGAACTGGCTGAGCCGCTTGCCATCATCCAAATCCCGCTTAAATATGACAATGAACTTGCTATCTATAGCAATTATGCAACCATTGCAAATCCCAAGATCAAGAGCTGCAGCACAGACCTGATAAATACCCGTCACAGATGCGGTTCAGTACCCGGGCCAATAACGAACATACCTTTTTTCTCAGACATAACCATCCAAGGCTATCACCTAGAGCATGAAAGATATGCTGAGATAGAATTAAATTCGCACCAATTAACAGCGATAGCTTGGCATGAGATAGAACATCTCAAAGGCAACCTTCATCTTGATTATTCACAAATAATCGGCTTTTATAATAGTTGGATGGATGAACTATTCGAATATGCGCTCAATGCAGAATCAAAAGGATCAATCGTCCTTGAACTCAGATTCGATCCATTGCCATATTGGCAGGAAATCAATCCGCATACAGAGAAAACACACGCACTATATGGAAGACCAATCAGAGCGACTTTCCCTAACAGCGACCCTATGAGACATGTACTAGGGATGTTTGGCAGTGATCCTCTTGCATCATGCTCTTTCACTAAGCTTCCGGTCTATTGGCTTTAAACATCCCTTTCTCTTCAATCTTAAATTCAACCTTCATGCCTATATTCGGATGGACCTTGTCATCATCATACTTGAATTTCACAAGCTTTGCAAATCTCCTATTATTCTCATAATTAAGCTCAATAAGTATCCTGCTAAGCTTCTCTATGAGCTTCCCGCCTACAACCCTCAATCTATTTGTCCCATCTACCGTCGTCGTCACCTGGCTTGTTATGATGACAATCTTCCCTAGGTCTCTTGCAATCCTTGTCAGCTGCGCCATCATCTCCGCCATCTTTGAATTCACAAGCTTATGGTCATCATTGAGCACATTCCTATAATGATTACCTATGCTATCAACAATGACAAGCTTTATTACCGCCTTCTCTGAAAGCTTTTTTGCTTTCTCTACACATTCCACCTGTTCATCAAATGTCTTAGGCTGCATGAGAAAGATATTATCAATCAGCTGATTTATATCTCCAAAATAGAGCTGCCTTAACCTATCCGGGCTGAAGCTGTTCTCTGTATCGATATAGATCACTTTACCATTGTCTTTTGCGCATGAAAGGGATGCAAGGAGGCATGATGTAGTCTTGCCTGAAGCTGCATTGCCATATATGGATGTTATCTTCCCAGGTTCATATTCTCCGATAAGCTCATAAATCGGGCGGTTGAGGGTATGCATGATAACTATGAAGAGCCAGAGCCTTTTAAAGGTTAGCGGTTTTAGATCGGCGGATCTTCTTACCCAAAACAAAATCATTCCAGATTGAGCTGATACATAACCAATAAACCGCATGCTTTAAATAAGATTTGTGATTATCCATCATCATGATTTCAGTTGTCGTACCTGCATATAATGAAGAGAAAAACATCTCTGAACTCCACAGCCAGATCCGAAGAGCGTCAAAGGATTGCCAGATAATCTTTGTGGATGACGGGTCGACTGACAATACGTTCCTGGAACTTGAGAAGCTCAAGAAGAAAGACAAGAACCTGGTCATCATAAAATTCAGGAAGAATTTCGGACAGACTGCAGCGTGGAGAGCAGGGTTTGACAATGCAACAGGAGACGTTGTCGTCACGATGGACGCTGACCTGCAGAACGATCCTGAAGACATCCCTAAACTTGTAAAAAAAATAGATGAGGGATATGATGTCGTTTCAGGCTGGAGGCAGAAGCGAAAAGACAGCCTGTCTAAAAAATCATTCTCGCTCCTCTCAAGGTTCCTGCGCGGAAAAATGATAGGGGATGAGATACATGATTCAGGATGCTCGCTCAAGGCCTATAGGAAAGAGTGCCTGGCTGATCTAGAACTGCATGGGGAGATGCATAGGTACATCGCTGAGCTGCTAGCTTTCAAGGGCTACAAGATAGGAGAAGTGAAAGTGAACCATAGGCCAAGGACAAAAGGGAAGACAAAATATGGGCTTATCCGACTGCCTAAGGGGCTTTTGGACCTGGTTGTAGTACTGTTCTGGCAGAAATATTCTGATAGGCCAATCCATCTTTTTGGTGGGCTTGGACTACTGATGAGCATGATAGGGACTGCTATTGCAGGATACCTAGTGTATATGAAAATCTTTTTTGGAGAATCCCTTGCAAACAGGCCGCTCCTGCTACTAGCAGTGCTATTGATAATCTTAGGGATACAGGCAATAATCTTCGGACTGATTGCAGATGTCCTCTCAAAGATATATTATAAAGAAAAGAGAGCATATAATATAGAGAAGATAGTGAAATAACAAGTTGGTAGATATGGGACAGCAAATACGGGTTCTGATGCTCAATTATGAATTTCCTCCATTAGGCGGGGGAGCGGGAAACGCAAATTACTACATGTTAAAAGAGCTCTCAAAAAAAAATGCTGAAATAGACCTGATAACATCTTCAGAAAAGAAATACAAGGAAGAGAGATTCTCAAAGAATATCAGGATATATAGGCTGGATGTCAATAAAAAGGACATACATTACTGGACAGCAAGAGAGATATTTGATTATACTGCCAAAGCAATAGTCCTTGCAAAGAAACTTTCAAAAGAAAAAAAATATGATCTTTGCCATTCATTTTTTGCATTGCCTACCGGGATTATCGCAGCCTCTCTAAAAGTGCCATATATAATCTCTTTAAGAGGATCAGACGTCCCTGGATTCAACAATCGGCTAAATGCATTGAAACGAATCCAGAAGGTTTTCTTCAGATATATCTGCAAGAAATCCAGCAGTGTAGTTGCAAACAGCGCAGGGCTAAAGAAACTGGCTGAAGAGTCATATGACGGGAAAATAGATGTCATCCCTAATGGCATAGATACAAGGCAGTTTTCACCAGGAAAGAAGAGAAAATACCTGCTATGCGTCTCAAGACTGATTCCCAGAAAAGGGATAGACCATCTCATATCTGCCATGCCACAGATTCTAAAAAACCATGCCACGTCTCTTATTATAATCGGAGAAGGGCCACAAAAAGAAAACCTCATGCAGCTTGCCAATGAAAAAAATGTTGCAAGAAAAGTGAGGTTCCTTGATTATGTCAAACATGACGACCTCCCTAAATATTATAAAGATGCTTCCATCTTCATCCTCCCAAGCCTTCATGAAGGGATGTCAAACACTATCCTTGAAGCAATGAGCTGCGGTCTTCCAATAATCACAACTGATACAGGAGGAACAAATGAACTCATCAAGGATAACGGCATCATAATCAAGAAGGGAGATAGCGTAGAGATAGCATGTGCAGCAGATAGGATATTGGCTGACAAATCAAAATCTGATGCCATGGGCAAAATGTCAAGAAAGATAGCATCAACAATGTCATGGAAGAACGTATCTGATGATTATTTCAAATTATATAATGAGCTGACCAAATGAAACCAAAAAAACAGGATTACAAGAACATCTGGAAGGAACTTGGGCAAGACTATAAGATACATGGACCGTCTTCAAGGCACACAAGAAGGATACTTCGAAAATACCTGTCTTTGGTGGACTATAGCTCCATAATAGATATAGGCTGCGGTCCAGGGATACTCCTAAGCACGCTTGACCTAAAAGGGAAAAAATTTGCAGGAGCCGACCTATCAGAATCAGGCATCAAGTTTTGCAAAGAGAGATGGCCTAAAGGCAATTTCAGGATAATAGACATTGCCAAAGAGGCACCAAAAGAGAGATATGATGTCGCTGTGTGTTCAGAGGTGCTTGAACACATAAAAGATGACCTGGCGGCTATGAAGAACCTGCGGAAGACTTGCGATAATCTGGTCATCAGCGTGCCTGCAGGGAAGTACAGCTTCTCTGATCATGAGATGGGGCATTTTCGGAGATATACCAAAGAAGATATGATCTCAAAACTGAAAAAAGCAGGATTCAAGGTGGTGAAATGCGAATATTGGGGCTTTCCGTTCTACTCACCTATCTACAGATTCTTCCTCAACAATACAAAAGTGAAACAGAGAGCAGGAAAGGTGACCATCTTCAAGAGGATAGTCTCTGAAACCCTGAACATCATGTTCTATCTAAACATACCAAATAAGGGAGATAGGCTGTTTGTGCTTGCCAGATGAAAAAACTGCAGCCTGAGCGAAAGCAGATGGATAAAAAATTTGCATTAAAATTCATGTTCACGTTATTCTTGTTCTTCCTTATCTTTCAGAGACTTGATCTTGATAAATTCATCAACTTGCTATCTAAAATCAACCTTCAATATATCTTAATAGTCTTTGGGATATGGATATCGTCTGTAATGATAAGCTCAATAAAATGGAAACTCATCATGAACCATTACAGGATAAATGTAAATGTCCTTGAAGCGTTTGACCTATACCTCATAGGGACTTTCTTCAATAATTTCCTGCCTACATCTATAGGCGGGGATTCATATAAATTCATCCATCTGAGCAAAAAATTCCGGGCAAAGAAAATGGAACTACTCTCTTCAATCCTTCTTGAACGGTTATTCGGGCTCATCACAATCGTTTCATTCATCGTCGTTTTTGGTCTTGTGCTTGCTGGCAAATTAGGGCTAAATCCACTAATCTTTGCAGCAATAACCCTTGCCTGTGCAATAGGCTATGCATTCCTGATAAAATTCAGAAACATCAAATCTGCATCAAAGAACAAAGCGATACAAAAAGCAATCGATGGCTACAATACGCTTATGTCTTTCAATGACAAGCCTATCTTTTTCATATCATTCATAATATCTATCATCTTCCTCATCATAAGCATCCTTGCATATCATTTCGGGTTCATATACTTCTCTTCCAGCGTCCCATTAATCTACCTTTTCCTATTTGTCCCGCTGATATCACTTGTAGGATTAATCCCTCTCACAATAAATTCCTTAGGGCTAAAGGAAGGAGCAGCGATATTCTTATTCTCTATGATAGGAATAGATGCTGAAATAACCCTTTCAGTCTATCTGCTTGTTCGGATACTCCTGATGATGTTCTCGCTCATAGGCGGGATCAGGTATCTTACACACAAGCGGACGTAATGCGAAAACATTTAAACTTATGATAATGCATGCAAGGCATGGAAAAAAATACTTCTGCCATGACAAAATTCAATAATCTTGTCTTAGAAGAAAAAGCTACCTGGTGGCAGATGGATCTTCCATCAGGCAGTGTCATATTCGGGAACGCAAAATCAAAAATGCTTGGATATAGCGAATCTAAATTCAGGCATTACACAGATTTCACAGACCTAGTGCATCCAGCTGATCACAATAAGGTCATGGCTGCGATGAAAGACCATCTCTCAGGAAAGAAAAAATTCTATGAGTCTACATATAGAATCAGAAATAAGACTGGAGAATATCTCACTTTCTATGACTGCGGCCAAATCACAAACAAATCAGGTGAAAATATCACTCTCCTAGGATTTGTCATAAAACTTGATGAATCCGGAAACATCCAAGAACAGATGGATTTTTTTAAGGATATAATCATCCGTGGAGACCCTTCAATATTAGAACTTGTATCTAACCTAAAAAAATGATTTTTCTATGACAACCAAAGCTCATTCAATGTTTATCGTATAAAGATCATATGGGCCTGAGGTATATGAATATGTGGTCTTGAATGTCTGCTTGTTTGACAGAAGCTCATTTAACGATGTTTCATTGAATGTCCCGCCTTTCCTGAACAGGAAGTAGACCGGCTGTCCCTTGTCTCCTTGCGGGACATATGCAAACTGGACCAATCTATAATTATCCTTCAAATATCCAAAAATCTCCGGGTTGTTCAGATATGTTGCAATCCCCCATTGGTATGCAAATATCCATGTCACATTGAAATCTGATTCCGCTCTCTTGAACTCTTCGACTGAATTCGGAGGCTTATAGCCTTTTCTCTCTGCATGCCAAAGCACACCAAAGCTCTGATGAGAGCTATGGAACAAACGTTCATCAGGCATGGAATTGTCCCTTATGTAATATCCTGCAATATCAAGGCCTGGGAACTGGGTATCAAACATCCTGTCTCTTGAATCCTCGTCATGGCCAATAATCCCAAATCTTGATATCCTGAAAAATTCAAGGTCTCTTGTCGGCATGGAAGAGAGGCTCTTACCTTGAGAGAGAGGCGCAAAGAGCATCAAAAGTATCATAAAAACGTATGCGGACTTGGAGAGCATATCTTCCTTCAACAGTGAAGAG
>JAMPXQ010000055.1 GCA_023701075.1 Candidatus Woesearchaeota archaeon | reverse complement strand
TGGCTCTGGAAAAAGCACGCTTTCTAATTGCATAATGGGCCATCCTAGATATGAGATAACAAAAGGAGAAGTGAAGATAGATTCGACAGACCTATTGTCATTAGAAGTGAATGATAGGGCAAAGGCAGGTATTTTCCTCTCATTCCAATATCCTTGTGAGATTCCGGGCGTTTCCATGATGAATTTCTTAAGGACTGCATATAATGAGGTTACAGGGAAGAAGATAGGTGTCATGGATTTCATGAAGCTCCTAAATGAGAAGATGGCGCTGCTTGAGATGGACAAGGATTTTGCAAAGAGGCATGTCAATGTCGGCTTTTCCGGCGGAGAGAAAAAGAGGGCAGAGATACTTCAGCTTGCGATTCTTAGTCCGAAATTCGCCATATTGGATGAGACAGATTCTGGTCTTGATGTTGACGCGCTTAGGATTGTCGCAGAAGGGCTCAAGAAGCTTGTCGGTCCATCATTAGGTGTCCTTATAATAACTCATTATCAGAGGATACTTCACCATATAAAACCGGACTTCGTGCACATATTCCATGATGGAAGGATTGTGAAATCAGGGGATTATTCATTGGCAGAGGAAGTGGAAAAGATCGGATATAAGGGATTTGAGAAGAGTGAAGAGAAAGATGAGTGACGTAAAGAATTTCTTAGGGACAGAATATAAGTATGGTTTCAATGACCCAGAAAGCTTTTCATTCAAATCTGAGAAAGGACTAAATGAGGAATTGATAAAGAAGATATCTGCTATGAAAAAAGAGCCTGAATGGATGTTAGATATCCGCCTAAAAGCATATAGGCATTTCAAAGAAAGGAAAATGCCCTCTTGGGGAGCAGACCTAAAGACGATAGATTTTGAGAACATCTATTACTATGGAAAACCTGAAGGAGAGCAGGCGCAGAGCTGGGAAGACGTCCCGGAAGGCATAAGGAATACTTTTGATAGGTTAGGCATCCCGGAAGCAGAGAAGAAATTCCTAGCGGGTGTCGGTGCACAGTATGAATCAGAAGTTGTCTATCATAGCCTGCAGAAGACATTGAAAGATAAAGGAGTTATATTCTTAGACATGGATGGCGGGCTTAGGGAGCATCCGGATATAGTCAAGAGATGGTTCGGGAAGATAATCCCTTTTTCAGACAATAAGTTTGCAGCGCTCAATACTGCTGTCTGGTCAGGCGGCTCATTCATCTATGTGCCTCCTGGAGTTAGGATTGATTTGCCTTTGCAGGCATATTTCAGGATAAATGCAAAGAACATAGGTCAGTTTGAAAGGACTTTGATAATTGCAGATAAAGGTTCATATGTTCATTATGTAGAGGGTTGCACCGCTCCGGTGTATTCTACAGATTCGCTCCATTCTGCTGTTGTGGAATTGATAGCAGATGAGGGCGCGACAATAAGGTACACGACAATCCAGAACTGGTCAAGCAATGTCTATAATCTTGTGACAAAAAGAGCATTTGCATACAAGAATTCCAGGGTCGAATGGATAGATGGCAATTTAGGTAGCAAGCTTACGATGAAATATCCAGCAGTGTATTTGATGGGAGAGAAAGCTCACGGAGAAGTTATATCTGTTGCATTTGCAGGAAAGGGTCAGCATCAGGATGCGGGCGCAAAGATAGTGCATATGGCCCAAAATACGACATCCCAGATACTCTCAAAATCAGTATCAAAAGATGGTGGCAGGACGACATATCGTGGCCTTTTGAAAGTCGCAAAAGGATGTAGGAACGTGAAATCGAATGTCTGTTGCGACGCGCTCATACTGGATCCTAAATCCGCATCAGATACTGTGCCTTACATGGAGATTGAAGAGAAGGATGTATCTATCGGGCACGAAGCATCTGTTGGAAGAGTTTCAGAAGAGCAGCTTTTTTACTTGATGTCCAGAGGATTTTCAGAAGAGCAGGCATTGGGCATGATTGTAAGGGGGTTCATGGATGCATTCGTTAGAGAGCTTCCTATGGAATATGCAGTAGAGCTCAATAGGCTGATTGAACTTAATATGGAAGGGAGCGTAGGATGAGCACGCATCATGGATATGAAGCAATGGATTTTCCTTCGCCGAAATTAGAGGCTTGGCGGTACACAGATGTGAGGAACATAGATATAGGATTAGGAGTAGGGAAGCAGGAGATAGAGTTTTCTCCTTTTCCTGATGGTGTGACATTCCAAAAGATTGATGGTTCGCTGCTGCCAGAGATAGGGAAAAGGACTGATGATAAGTTTACGATGTTGAATGAGCAGTATAAAGAAGGTATATTCATCCACGTCCCAAAAAACAAGGAAGCGACCCTTTCATGCAAAGTGACTTCGGTTGGAGGGACTATAGTCTCAAGGACAGTTATTGTGTTAGAAGAAGGCGCAAGCCTGAAATATTCAGAAGAGCATCGCTCAAAGGGAGATTGCTTCAGGAACGATGGTATCTTTATCTTTGCTGCACAGAATTCAAGAGTCAATTTTGAGAATTTTCAGTGTTGGAAGCATGATGTGAAGAGCATCGGAAATTGGTATGCACATCTTAAAGATGATTCTACAGTCGAATGGCTTTTTGCACAGTTCGGCGGGAAACTGAGCAGGGTGAAGATAGATTCATATCTTGAAGGGAGAGGTTCAAATGCCTTTGTCAAAGGAGTGTTCTTCGGTGATAAAGAGCAGCATTTTGATTTCTCGACAAACCTGTACCATAAAGAAGAGAACACCTCTGGGAATATCTTGGTCAAGGGGGTTGTTGATGGCAACAGCACTTCGGTTTTTAGGGGGCTTATAAAGATTGATAAGAAAGCCCAGAACACCAATTCCTATCTTGCAGATAATTCCTTGGTGCTGAGTGATGGTGCAAGATCGTATTCGATCCCTAGTTTAGAGATAGACGCAAATGAGGTGAAAGCAAGTCATGGCGCGACACTTGGAAAGCCGGATGAAGAAGAGATATTCTATCTCATGGCCCGTGGTTTGAGGAGGAAAGAAGCAGAACGCTTAATAATCCAGGGGTTTTTCACACCTGTCATAGAGACAGCAAGATATAAAGAGGATATAGAGGCTGCCTTAAACGACAAGGTGATATGATGTTTTCAGTTGATAAGGTGAGGGAAGATTTCCCTATTCTTTCTAGGAATATCAATGGCAAGAGATTGGTCTATCTGGACAATGCAGCGACAACGCAAAAGCCAAGGCAGGTCATCAAGGCACTGACAGATTATTACGAGAATAATAATGCAAACATCCATAGGGGAGTGCATACTTTGAGCCAGGAGGCTTCAGATATGTATGATGATGCGCATGAGAAGGTAGGAAGATTTGTTGGCGCAAAATATCCAAAAGAAGAGACTATATTTGTAAGGAATGCAACAGAAGCGATGAATCTTGTGATGTATGGCTGGGCGCAGCATAATCTCAAGGAGGGTGATGAAGTCCTATCAACAGTGATGGAGCATCATGCAAATATAGTGCCTTGGCAATTCCTGCGTGAAAAAGGTGTGAAAGTAAATTTTGTGGATATAAACGATGACACAACGCTCAATATTGATGACCTGAATGAGAAGATGACAAAGAGCACAAAACTGGTCACTTGTGTCCATGCATCGAATGTAGTCGGCACAATAAATGATGTCAAAGAGATAGGCAAGATTGCGCATGATAACAAGGCATTGTTTATGGTGGATGGTTCGCAGTCAGTCCCTCATATGTCTGTGGATGTAAGGAAGATAGACGCAGATTTTTTCGCATTCTCTGGCCATAAGATGCTCGCGCCTACAGGCACCGGAGCCTTGGTCGCTAAAAAAGACATTCTGGAAAAGATGCATCCGTTCCTTGGCGGAGGGGACATGATAAGGGAAGTGAAGCTTGAGAAGACGACATATAACGATCTTCCTTGGAAATTTGAAGCAGGCACTCCCGATATAGGTGGCGGGATTGCATTTGGTGCAGCAGTTGATTACCTTAAGAAACTGGGCATGGATGATATAAAGAAACATGAGCAGAAGATGCTGGAATATTGCTTCGATAGTTTCAATGGGATAAAAGACCTTGAGATATATGGTCCTGGTCCAAAGGATAGGTCTGGTCTTGTGACATTTAATCTAAAAGGCATCCATCCGCATGATGTCGGTGGCATACTTGATAGTGAATATGGGGTGGCGATAAGGACAGGCATGCACTGTGCACAGCCTCTTGTAGAGAGGATGGGGCAAAGTTCAACATGCAGGGCTTCGTTCTATATATATAATAAGGAAGAAGAGATAGATGTCTTGATTGAAGGACTAAATAAAGTGAAGGAGATATTCGGGAAGTGAGAAAATGAGCCTAGACATATACAAAGAGAATATCCTGGAACATTATGAGAATCCGAAGAACTTTGGGAACATGAAGGATCCGGATGTAAAATCGCACGACACAAATCCGCTCTGTGGAGACTCATTTGATTTTGAATTCAGGATCAAAGACGATATGGTAAAGGAAGTGAAGTTCCATGGCCACGGCTGCGCAATATCTACTGCCAGCGCCTCGATGCTCACAGAGAAGATAATAGGGATGTCGCTTGAGGACATAAAAAAGCTTGATGAGCACACAGTCAAGGACCTTGTAGGGATAGAGCTTAGCCACGTCAGGATAAAATGCGCGATGCTTCCGCTCAAGGTCATTAAGCTTGGTGTTTATGATTACATTGCAAAAAAATAAATCCGTCATCTATAAAAATAACTTCACAACACCATTAATATCATGATATGCTTGCTGGCTCTTGTCGTATTCAGTGTCTTAGGTATATTTAGTGTCAGATATAGGCAGCTGGCGAAAAAAGCAGTGGACTGTGTCTTTAGAAGGATTACGCTAAGACCCTGTCAATCTGGCATGGACACGCAGTTGAGGTCCCAGCTTATTGGCATGATCTCAAGGAAGAACATAAAGGCAGCAAGATTCGTTGTAAGATATTTTGAAGTAATTTCTTGGACATTCACGCTGATTATGGTGCTTTCTTTGGTGTTCTCTATCAGAGGCATCTATTTCTATGTAGTGTATGGTAACTGCAATGGCCAGGGCTCGGATCAGTTCTGTGTATTTGATGCTTTGAATCCAAAAGAGGAATATTCTTGCGAGGATCCTAGCTTGAAGACAGAGAGGGTATTGGTTGCTCCAAGGGCCGATGATGATCCCTTCCTAGGAGATGATGGCGCAAGATTGACTATAATAGAATTCGGCTGCTACACCTGTCCATTTACAAAAGAGGCCCAGCCGGTTGTCAAGCAGATTATTAAGGCATATCCTGAGGTGAAATTCGTCTTCCGTGATTTCCCTCTTCCGACTCATAATGAATCAAAAGAGCTGGCAATAAGCGCTTATTGTGCAGTAGGTGAATCAGATTATTGGAAATACCAGGAAATGCTTTTTGATGATCATGACTATATGGCTCTGGCAGAGAGATTAGGGTTTGACATGCAAAGGTTTGAGGCATGCCTGGATTCAGAGGAAGCAAGAGCTGAAGTAGAGAAGGATTTTGAAGACGGAAAAGCTGCCGGTATTTATGGCACACCTACTTTTTTTATAGGTAATGTGACAGTAATAGGTCCAAAGCCCTACAGATATTTCAAGACCATCATAGATTCAGAATTGAAAAGACTTGATTGATTGGTTCTTATGTAGCTTTTCACACAGAAGACAGGATTTTTTTTAATTTTCTAATGGCGTCTTTCTCATCATCTGCTTTTATGAATGCCCGGTTGTCTGAAAAAAAAGTGCATTCTTTGTGATGCAGCACATTGTTATATCTTGTTCCTTCTAAGCTAAGATTCCTAAAATCAAACAATCCTCGGATTATGTAAGTGCCATCGCACAGCCTGGACACCTGTTCCTTTTTTTTATCAAGATAGATATATTCTCCGATGCATGCTTTGCATGCAAGGTTCTTCTTAGGCATGAATCGTTCAGTTCTTTTGTCAGTGATATTTACATAGATAAGTTCGTTGTTTGCCTCGCCATTTAGTATCTTGATAGCTTCATTTGAGATGATTTCACCGACCGCTCTGGAAGTCTCGATGAGTATGCCCTCGATATCGCAGCGCTCTCCAGGAGATGATCTGAAGACACAACTAAAGCACGAGTCTCCATTGACAAATACCATCCCTCTATCGGCTATCGCGCTCCCGGTTATCAATTGTATTTTTTCTTTTTTGCAATAATCATTCACAAGCATCTTGCTCTCGATATCGTCGGTGCAGCAGATGATGATATCCCTTTTCCCGATTTCTTTTATTGTGGATGGAGTCACTTCCATCATGACACCGATTGAACCGTTTAGCTTCTTTGATGCCGCTTCTGCTTTTGCTTTGCCGATATCTGATTTTTTATAGAATGGCTGCCTAAAGAGATTGGATTCTTCTACATAATCCCTGTCAATCAGGGTCAATTTGCAGTGCTTGTTCAATTTTCTTGAAACGACTGACCCGATTGCTCCTATGCCTATGATGCAGACATCTTTCTTTGACATGAAGTAATGGAATCCTTATCCATATTTATAACTAACATTTTAATATTACCCTCAACTCCGTTATGCTTATGGAGATATCAATGGACAAGCCAAAAAAACAGCTTGAGATGGAATTTAAAGGGAGTGTAAATACGTTGCTAAAGAAATTAGGGATTAATCCGGAGACAGTGATTGTCGTAAGAGATGGAGAGATCCTTACAGAAGACGATTCTCTCAAGGATGTTGATGTCATCAGGATCATGAGTGTAGTGAGTGGTGGCTGATGCATTGCAGGCTCTGTTCTCAGAAATCGGTGTATAAAGAGTTGTGTAAAGAGCATTTTGTAGCATACGTTGAAAAAAAAGTAGAGAAGACGATTAAGAAATTTGGATTGTTTGATAAGAAAGATAAGATTGTTGTTGCAGCATCAGGTGGAAAGGATTCGCTGTCATTGCTTTTCATTTTAAGTAGGCTTGGATATAGCATTCATGCGCTTGCAGTGGATGAGGGCATTCCGAAATATAGGGATGATAGCTTGAGCACATTGAAGAGATTTTGCAAAAAAAACAACGTGGATTTAAAGGTTGTATCCTTCAAAGAAAACATCGGAAAACCTCTTGTTGAGATAGTGAAGATGGGAGAGCGTCCATGCACTGTCTGTGGTGTGTTTCGCAGGTATCTTCTTAACATGCATTCAAAAGGGTATGATGTGTTGGCTACAGGGCACAATATGGATGATGAGGCACAGGCAGTCATTATGAATCTCTTGAAGAATAATCTGTCCCAGTTCACAAGACAGGGTCCTTGTTCAGGATCACGCAAGATGAAGAATTTCACCCCCAGGGTAAAACCATTGTATTTTTGCCTTGAGAAAGAGATGATGGTCTATTCATTCCTGAATGGGTTGACTGATGAATTCAACGAATGCCCGTTCGTCTCAGGTTCGTTCCGTTTGAAAGTAAGGGATTATCTTAATGAGCTTGAGGATAGGTATCCCGGCACAAAAGAGAGCATAGTGAATTGGTATCTGAAGCAAAAGAAGATAAATGTTGATGCTGCTGATAGCAGGATATGCCGCGTATGTGGAGAGAATTCTGCAAAAGACATGTGTAATGCGTGTGTGTATATGAGGAAGATATGTTCATAGATGTATGTTATCCGGATGGGAATGAAGAGGAATTTATCAAGGTAGCTGGAGAATTAGGCACAAAGAAACTATGTTTCTTGTATGATAACCAAAGGAAGATTGAAGGCCATTATTCAGCCTCATATAGGCAGAGAGGAAACTCTTTCTCCTTTCTTGATATTGAGAAGAAGATACCTTTCATGAAGAATCATATATACTGTATCCATGGCCTTTGCCAGGAGAAGAAGCATTTCAATAAGCCGACAAAGTTGTTGACTCAAGTATATATGAAGGAGATTAAGGGAAGCATAATTGGAATATCTTTTGATGAGATATTAAATAACCCTAAAGAGCTTGAAAAAATGATTTTCCTTGCTGGACTGGCAAAAAAGTATGGCATTCCGCTCTTCATCGCGTCATTTGCAAGGACGCCGCTTCGGCTTAGGCAAAAAGAGGATTTGCTCTCTTTTTCTCGTTTTGTGACAGGAGACCACGCGCTGGCAAAAAAATCGCTGGATGTCTTGTTTTCTCGACTAACAGAAAGTTTTTAAAGGGTTTATCATTTTAATGTATCATATGGCTAATTTGGAAACTGGGGTAGACAGACTTCTGGAACTGATTGAGCTTGAGAAAAGGGTCAGTATAGATGACGCCGCAAAAAAGCTTGGGGTCAGTAAGGTTGTTGTGCAGGAGTGGGCGGATTTCCTTGAAGAAGAGAAGATAATAAGCATTGAATATAAGTTCTCTAAGACATATCTTGTTGTTAGGATTCTGAGTGATAAGGAGATTAAGGTAAAAGAAAAAGAATACTCTTCAGAGAAAGATGCTTTTGTAAGGAAGGTTGAAGCAAGCTTGAAGAATCTGGAAAATGATTCCTTGGGATTTGAGAAGATAAAGAAAGAGTTCGAGTCTCTGAAGAAGGATCTTGGTTCAGAGCTCACAAAGGTTGAGTCTGAAGTCAAGGAATTGGAGAAATATGAGTACTTGAAGAAGAATTTGGATACCGAGATTCAGAAGCAGGTCGACGATTTCCATAAGGTCAT
>JAMPXQ010000054.1 GCA_023701075.1 Candidatus Woesearchaeota archaeon | reverse complement strand
GGAGAAGCTTTTGACAAAGCATATAGCCGTCCTTGCAAAGTCAGGGGCAGGCAAGTCTTATGCAGTCGGTGTCTTGATAGAGGAGATATTGGATAAGAAGATACCTATATTGGTCATAGACCCGCACGGAGAATATTCTTCGATATCATCCCCTAATGAGGAAGAGAAGGAGACGCTGAAAAAATATGGTCTTTCGCCAAAGAAGTTCCATAATGTCTATGAGTATGGAGATAACACGATCCTTCAGATGGTGAAGCCTCTTAGGATAAGCAGCACTCTCTCGCCGGTTGAGATAACTCAGCTCATACCTGGTAAATTATCTAATACGCAGATGGGCATATTATATGCAGCGATGAAGAACATAGAGCATGTCAATTTCACGACAATCCTTCTAGAGATGGAGAAAGAGGAGAACAACAGCAAGTGGGCGATAGTGAATAACCTGGAATATCTCAACAATCTGCATATCTTTTCAGATTCATACACTCCATATAATGAATTGATACAGTCAGGCAGATGCACCATAATAAACCTAAAAGGCATCCCGCCGGATGTCCAGGAGATAATAGTCTATAAGCTTCTCAAGGATCTGTTTGAGCTTAGGAAGCAGGAGAAGATACCGCCATTTTTCACAGTGATAGAAGAGGCGCACAATTATTGCCCTGAACGTAGCTTTGGAGAGACAAGGTGTTCAAAAGTCTTGAGGACAGTAGCATCAGAAGGCAGGAAGTTTGGCCTCGGCCTCTGCATAATAAGCCAGCGTCCGGCAAGGGTCGATAAGTCAGTGCTCAGTCAGTGTACTACCCAGATAATTCTGAAAGTCACGAATCCGAATGATCTAAAGGCGATATCTTCAAGCGTAGAGGGCATAACCGCAGAATCAGAGGATGAGATAAAGAACCTGTCTATTGGGACTGCACTAGTTACAGGGATAGTTGATATGCCGCTTTTCGTGAACATCCGTCCTAGGATGACGCTCCATGGCGGGCATGCAGCAGAGATAATGGAAGATGTAGGGAAGGATGTGTTGAAGAAGATAGAGGCGTTTGAAGAGAAGGAGATCCTTCCTGTAGTGAAGCCGCAGATAACAAAGAAGGATTTGAAGTTGATGCATGGGAAGGATGCATCCCAGGTATTGGTCCCTGGATATATGGTATTATGCGAAGACAAGAACGGAGAATATAACCTATTGGTGGATTCAATCAAGGGAGAGGTCGTAGTTGATCTGGAGAGCTACCAGACAAAGATCCTTCCGCAGCTGGAGAAGCTCTCGCAGCTGCAGATAAATGTCCTTCATGCTGCTTTTCAGTTGAAAGAATTCCTTCCGGCAGACTTGATAAAAAAAGGACTGCCGCTGGGTTCAGAAGAAGAGCTTAAGACTCTGCAGAATCTGGGTTATATAGTGTTCAATGGCAAGTATGCTATCTCAGACAAATACATATTCACACAGTTGAAGAAGAATGCATCCTATTCCAAGATAGAGTTCATCTCAATTAATTATGATGAGAAGAGAGAGGCAAAGATAACAGCAGACGAGTTGAGAGAGAAGGTCTCAAGGTTCACAAAAGTGAGGGATATGAGAGAATGCTTTATATTGAAGCATGAGCTCCTTTGAAGGATGGCAGAGCTTTCAGGCATATCAAAAGATGGCAGATTGGTCTCTAAGGAACAGTGGGAGGGATATATTGAATCTCTCAAGGAAAAGATTTCTTCAAAGGATATAATCTCTGATGAGAAAAAGGCAGTGACGCTAATCGAGCAACCGTTCATTGAAGCGATAAAAAGACGGCTTCCAAAAAAGCGTTTCGGCATATTTTTCTCTGGAGGAGTGGATTCTACAGGCATCTCTTTCATATGCAGGCAGCTCAAAGCGGATTTTGTCTGCTATACAGTAGGCATAGAAGGTTCAGAAGATTTAATGATGTCTGCAAGGATAGCAGGAGAATACGGATTTAATCATGTCAAGAAAGAGCTCAGTCTTAAAGAAATGGATCTGCTTTTTAGGAGGCTGGCGAAGATATTGGATGATAAAGACAAGGATGTCGTGAACTATGGAGTAGGTGCAGTTGAGCTTGCAGCCTTGGATTTGGCAGAGAAGGACGGCATATCGGTCTTATTCGGCGGGCTTGGCAGTGAAGAGATATTTGCCGGATATCATAGGCATGAGCAGTCGCAGGATATAAATGAAGAATGCTGGAAAGGGCTGAAGACGACATATTCGCGCGACTTCGGAAGGGATTATAGCATAGCAAAACATAAGCAGGCGGCATTTCTGACACCATTCCTGGATAAGGATCTTATTCTAGCAGCGATGCAGGTATCAGGAGATCTGAAGATCAGGGATGGCCACAAGAAATACATCTTCAGGGTGCTGATGCAAAAGCTAGGTCTGAAAGAAGAATATGCCTTCAGGCCGAAGAAAGCAGCGCAGTATGGCAGCAGCTTTGATAAGGCTCTCTCAAGATTGGCAAAGATGAATGGTGGGAAGTTCAAGAAAGACTATCTCTCTATGTTACGATGAATAGTATTATCACGACAAACAGCAGCACAAACAGGAAAACATTGACAAAATCAACAGATTTTTTCTCGCCGCCATGCGTCTGCCTGGCTTTGATTTTTCTTTTGACGTAGAGGCCGTTTCGGCTATACTGCATCATTTAGTTCTAATACTTTTATTGTTGTTATATAAATGTTATGTTACAAGAAATTAAACCCCTATGTTTAATAATATGGCTCGCTATCTCCTGTTATCACCATTAAGTTTCGTGGATTTGACTTTTGGCGGCCTTTCCTTCATTTTCAGAAGGAGTTTCTTATATGGCAGTAGCCCGGTCTTAGCTCCTGTGTTTGATATCACTGATTCAGAATTTGTGCATGCCATCTTTAGGCATGTGTCAATGTCTTTTTTCATTATCATTCCAGCAAGGAAAGTGGATGCAAAAGCATCTCCTGCTCCGGTCGTCTCTACAGGTTTGGTCCCAAATGGTATGACATGGTAGAGCTTGTTGTCTTTTATTGTGTACGCTCCGTCTTTTCCGTCTGTCACGATAACGATCTTTGGTCCGAAGCTTTCAAGTCTCCTTATTAATTCAGTCATATCCAGGTTTCCTGCAAGGAGCATGGCTTCTTCCTTGTTTAATACTAATAGATATGTCTTGCTAAGCAGGTCTTTGAGATATAGTTGTCCTTTTTCAGCTAGATAGTTGCTGGGATTGAATGCGATCTTGATATTTTTATCTTCTGCAAAGACGGCAAGAGATTCAAGAGTAGAGAATGACTTGTCTACCATGCTTGAGAAATAGAACCATTTTGTTTTCAGCTTCTTTAGGTTTATCTCCTTGAAAGAAAGTTCATTGTTCGCCCCTTTGTAAGCAAGGATGGTCCTGTCCCCTTCAAGGCTGTCAAGTATTACAGAGTAGCCTGCATGTTCTTTCTTGCTTTTCAGCCCCAAGAAATCGACTTTGTCTTTTTTTAGGGTCTGCAGTATCATGTCGCTATTGGTGCCTGAGCCAAGCTTTCCTACATATCCTGTCTTGAGCCCGAGTCGAGAGAATGCGACCGCAGTGTTTGTCCCTCCTCCTCCAGTGAAGAACTCAAGTTCCTTTATCAGTATCTTTGATCCGCATGGATAGGCGATGAGGTCTTCCTCATGGTGGATTGTCTTTATCTTGATTAGTTCAGATTCGACTCTTGCAAAAGCATCGATGGTAGAGCTGCCTACAGTTATGATATCATACATGGTTGATTCATAGATATGAGAGTATATAAATTTTCCCAGTCAGGTTGGCATCATAATCTAATAAATCGTAGATATAGTTTTAGGTGATGTATTTTAGAAATCAATAAACTTTAAATATTAACTTAATTACTAAAAAAGGATAATGGGTGACATTCTGCAGTAAATATGTCTGCAAGTTTTTGTTAGATGAAAATAGCTATACTCTATAACACCATTGATGCAGTGAAAAAAGGCAAGGAGATAGAGAAGATTGCCGATAATGAGGTTCTTGAGACTGTTGCAGCTGTAAAAAAAGCCTTGCATTCAAAAGGATATGATGTAGAGCCTGTGAAGCTCAATATGAATGATTTATCAGCATTAAAAAAATACGATGCAATCTTTAATCTTGCAGAAAGTGTAGATGGCGAGACTACTGCAGAGATAAAGATAATAGAGGCACTAGAGTCGCTGAAGATCCCGTTTACAGGTAATAATTCTTATGCGACAAGATTATGTCTTGATAAGGAAGTTACAAAAAAGATCCTTCTGAAGAATAAGATCCCTACTCCAAAATACCAGATATTTAAGACTGCAGAGGATAAGACTGTTTTGAAGTATCCGATGATTGTGAAGCCGCTGCATGAAGATGCAAGCATAGGCATCGATCAGAAGTCATACGTGACGAATGCAGAGGAATTGAAGAGGAAAGTTAAGGAGATACTGGTTGAATACAAGCAGCCGGCCTTGGTTGAAGAATACATAGATGGCCAGGAGATTAATGCAGCGATACTTGGAAATGATGAAGTGGATGTATTGCCTCTTTCAGAGATAGTCTTTGAATATCCTGAAGGTGTTCCTAAGTTCCTGACCTTTGAATCCAAATGGATAGAGGATTCAATATTCTATAAGAATTCTAACGGAAGATGTCCTGCTGAAGTTGATGCGCAGACAGAGAAGAGGATAATAGGGCTTGCAGTAAAATGTTTCAAGCTGATGGGTTGCAGAGGGTATGCAAGAGTTGACTTCAGGGTAAAAGACGGCATTCCTTATGTATTGGAAGTGAACCCAAACCCTTGCATAAATCCAAATGGTACAGGTTTTATCAGGTCGGCGAATAAAGCTGGCATAGATTATGCATCTTTGATGGAAAGGATATTGAAATACGCAAGAAGTGAGGATATTGAAAGATATAGTGTTGTTCCCAGCTAGTTTTATCGGAAGCATGGAGCTTCAAAATTGCGTGAAGAGCATCCCTGCAGATGAGCTTTTGGTGGTATATAGGCCGCAGTATGTGAAGACACATAAGCCAGAAGGGCATTTTATAATAGATGATTTCTCAGATACGCATGGTCTCATACAGAAGATAAAGGAAGCAGCAATAGGAAAGAATATTGTTGGTATCATAGCAATAGATGATGAGATGCAGTTTAGGCTCAGTTCAGAGATAGCCAAGGCGCTTTCTATCCCGTTCTATGGTGAGAGATCACAGGACATTGCATCAAACAAGTTTTTCATGAGGCAGGCGTTTGATAGGGCAAAGGTCCCGTCATTAAGATACCAATTGATAGGTGAAATGGAAGACGTTTCATTAGGATATCCTAATATCCTAAAGATAATGACAGGGAGCGGCAGCGAATTCCTCTTTAAGAATGACACAAGAGAAGAGCTAGCGGCTAATATTGTGAAGATGAGAAGCTTAGTGAATGTAGATGATTCAAGGCTAAGGGAGATGGATACGGTCTTTGGAAAAGTAGATACAAGAAAAAAATTCTTGTTGGAAGAGTTTGCGCAGGGTGATGAATATAGTCTTGATTTCAGGTTTGATGGTGATGTGAAGCTGATTCGTGTTGTCAGGAAGTTCACTTCAGGATTGACAGGATATTTTGCAGGGTTTAGGTTGCTGAATGCCAGGAGCATTGAAACCATATTTGGAAAAGGTAATCTTGAAGGGATGTGCAGAAAGATTGCAGCTGCATTAGAGATAGATAATGGAGTATGCATGGTGGATTTCAAGTATGATGGCACGCTTAGGGTGATTGAGACTGCTATGCGACCAGGCCTAAGCACATTCATCCATCTTATGAATGAATTGTATGGCTATGCATCAATAAGGGTGCTTCATGAGATGCTGATGGGCCGTGATTTTAGGTTTGACATCCCAGAAAAAGAAGGGTTTGCATATTACCTGCTGGCGGATAGGCCGGGCAGATTGAAGTCAATATCCGCAGATGTGGAATCATTGCCAGGTTTTATCTGCAAGAAGTTTTACAGCAAGGCAGGAGACATGATAGAGGATCACGAGTCTGATCACACAGACTATCTCCTTGGCTATGTCTTGTTTGAGGGAGACATCAATTTAGATAGTGTTAAGAAGAAAATACATATTGAAGTTGTTGATTGACATGCTGCTGTTTCCGCTGAATTCTATGAAATCTGATCTTCTAAAGGTTCTCTCTAGTTTTGATTTGGCAGGAGTCTCAGATGAAATTCTTTTTGTCTGCACAAGAGAGTTCTATGAGAGAAGGAAGCCAAGGTTCAAGAATATATTGATAGATTCTTTCGATGGTTCTTCCGCAGGAAATCTGAAGGCATGGGCAATTGAGAATAAGAGATCATTCTCCTGGGTGATGGCGCTTGATGATGATGAGCAGTTCTATACGAGTAGCAGGTTTTCAGAGATATTAGGCATCCCTTTTTTTTCTGGGAGGACACAGAAGATTGCATCTAATAAATTTCTGATGAAGAATCAGTTTAGGAAAAATGGTGTACCGACATCAAATTTTAAGCTAGTGAAGAGCATAGGTGATTTAGGTGGAATATCTTTCCCAAACGTTCTGAAAGTGACTACAGGCGCAGAGACAAATAATGTCTATCTGAGTAAGGGTTTAGATGAGTTGAAGGAAAATTTTCTCAAGTTAATTCCGGATAAGTTTTCACCAGTAGAGGTGGACGGCATAAGTATAGACCCTTCAAATGAATTCATCTTGGAAGAATATGTCGGAGGAGAAGAGTTCAGCTGTGATTTTATTATCACTAAGAATGGCATAGATATCATAAGGGTCACAAGAAAGATCCAAAAAAAGTTCGGTTTTTTTAGCGGATATCACTTGATGAACCGCAGCACCATAGCAAAGCATTTTGACATTTCTGGTTTGATGAAGATATGTGCAGGCATAGCTAGGTCATTTGATGTAGACGACTGCATCTGCATGATGGATTTCAAGGTTCAGGATTCACGGATATTTGTGATAGAGTCTTCAGTGAGGCCAGGATTCAGCAATTTTATTCCGCTGATGGATGAGCTATACGGGTATTCTTCATGGGGTATATATGCACGGCATAAGCTAGGTCTGAAGTACGATATCAATATTCCAGAAGATGAAGGGATGATTGTCTATCTCTGGGCAGAGAATTCCGGAAAGATTGAATGTCTTGACTTGTCATGCATAGGTTGCGAGGGGATAATAGGGCATCATTTATACAACCAGGTTGGTGATGTGATCTCAGATGAGGATTATGGAAAGCTTCTGGGATATGTCATGATCAAAAATCCGAAAGATATATTAGGCACAATAGATAAAATCTATCAATCAGTGAAAATCGTTGTGGCATGATTGATTGGTTGAAAGATGAGCAGGTTTGAAAAAGTAGTTGCATCAGTTAAGAAGATATGGCATGAGAAGGCAGAGGCCGATAAGCCGAGCCATTTCCATAAGTATATCGAATCAGTGCCAAGAGAAAAATTTCTAGAGAGCGTTGAACGTTTTGGTACGCCTCAATATATATTGCATGAAGATAGGCTTCGTGAAAGAGGCATCTTTTTCATCGAGACATTTAGGAAATATATTCCGAATATGAAATTCTATTATGCGATGAAATGCAACGACCTTCCATATATCTCAAAGACGCTCAAGGATGTCGGCTTCAACGCAGACGCAGCAGGCATGTTTGAGATGAAGCTTGCATTGAAACTAGGATTCAAAGATATCATCTTCACTAGTCCTGGAAAGGATGAGCCTGAATTCGAGACAGTGATGAAGAATAATAATAGGATAATCCTTAACATAGATAACTTGGATGAGCTTTCAAATCTTGTTGCATATATGAAGTCGCAAAGATATGCAAGAAAGATAATGGTTTCATTCAGGGTGAACCCTGATTCTGCGATAACAAGGACATGGTCGAAATACGGCATGGATTTTTCGCAGCTTAAGACTGCTATTTCAAGAGTGAAAAAGATAAAGAATCTTAAGTTCATAGGGCTCCATTTCCATTCTTCATGGAACAAGACACCAGAGAGATATCTAAAGAAGATAGCGCTCTTAGGGAAATTCTTTGATGAGAATAAGGATGTCAGAAAGATCAAGTTCTTGGATATAGGTGGCGGTTATTTCCCTGAAGACACGGCAATACTCACAAAATTCACATTCAAAGGCGAGCTTGTAAGGCTTCTTGGAGAGTATCATGAGCGTGAGGGTGAAGTTCCGCAGCTGTATTTTGATGAGAAGAAATTTTCAGTGAGGAAAGTAGTGGTCCTGGAAGAATTCGCAAGAGAGATTTCCCAGCAGCTAAATAAGCACATATTCCCGCATAACAAGAAGTTGACTATATTTACAGAGCCTGGAAGGTTCCTAGTGACGCATTCTACTTCCATACTGTTGAAGGTCATTGCGCTAAAGAACAATTCAGTCATAGTGGACGGCGGGGTGAATATGGTTGGAGACTATAGGTTTGAGGAAGTGAGTTTTGCGCCTATTGTGAACCTTACAAGGCCATCATTTAAGTTGAGGAGGAAGACGATCTATGGTCCGCTTTGTGATCCATCAGATTTATGGGGCTATTCTTATTATGGAGACGGTATCAAGAAAGGAGATGTATTATGCGTGCTTCATCAGGGAGCATATACCTTCAGCGTCTCTTGGAGATTCATAAAGCCTACGG